>QCQN01000002.1 GCA_003212175.1 Prochlorococcus sp. AG-449-P16 | reverse complement strand
AAAATTTTTGAAAAAAGTTTAGTTATTGATGACTTATGGAAACAAGGTAGAATTTTTTCTCTAAAATTACTCTTAGGTTCATCTTGTGTAGGTATTTTGCTAGCTTTGATTTGCGGCAGTATTGTTTTCTTTATCTACAAGATAAAAAATAAAAAATAGATTGATCTGATTTTAAAATTAACTTTGTCCAACTCTTGCAATATCTAAAACATCTGCCATTGATTTAATTTGTTCAATTGTTTTGTGAAGTTGATTATAACTTTCAAGACCTACACAAAGATTTATGATAGCTGGTTTACCATAAGCAGTTTTAACATTGGCATCGCTAACGTTTATACCTTTATCAGATAACCGCATAAGAATATCTTTAAGAACTCCAACTCTATCAATTACTTCTATTCGTAGCTGAATTGGAAACTTATTATCGCTAGTTTTATTATCTTGATTCCAACCTACAGGTATTCTTCTCTCTATTGGAATTGGTATTACATTTTCACAATCTTCCCTATGTATAGTTATCCCATGGTTGCCGAGCGACACAGTTCCGATAATATCCTCGCCTGGGAGTGGGGCACAGCATTTACCTATTCTGTAATCAAGACCTTCTATCCCGGAAATTGGAGATTTAGCTGCTGTATTAGATTGATTAGTGGATAAATTACTATTACTTTTAAGAGAGTTTGCTATTTCAGAGTCAGAATCATTTTTTAGATCTTCTGTCTGTAATTTTATTTCTTCTCTTAGTCTGTTTAATACTTGATGCAAAGTTAAACCACCAAAACCAAGAGATGCTAAAAGGTCTTCAGTAGTTTTTAAATTGCATCGATTTGCAACTTTTTTCATGGCTTCACTGGAGAGTAATGCTTCAAAACCGTTTCTACCTACTTCTTTTTCAAGTAAATCTCTACCTCTTTTAATCGTTTCATCACGATGGCTTTTCTTATACCATTGGCGAATTCTATTTTTAGCAGTTGGCGTAACTACAAAGTTCAGCCAATCTAAGCTTGGAGTAGCATTATTACTTGTCAAAATTTCTATGAAGTCACCATTTTGAAGTGCTGTAGATAATGGAGAAAGCTTTTCATTAATTCTTATTCCATTACAGTGATTTCCAACTTCAGAATGAATTCTATAGGCGAAATCTATCGCGGTAGATCCTTTCCTTAAACCAACAACATCTCCTTTTGGAGTGATCACAAATACTTCTTCATCAAATAAATCTTCTTTAATTGAAGCTAAATAATCATTATGATCCCTTTCATGACCTTCTTGTTGCCATTCTACTAATTGTCTTAGCCAATTAAATCTCTCGGCATTACTTTTAGCAGGAGAACCACCCTCTTTGTATTGCCAATGAGCGGCAATACCATATTCAGCAATTTGATGCATTGAGGTTGTTCTAATTTGAACTTCAATAGGTCGATGTCTTCCAATAACAGAAGTGTGTAAGGACTGATATCCATTGGGTTTTGGTAATCCTATATAGTCTTTAAATCTACCTGGAATTGGTTTGAAAGTATCATGAACGACTGCTAAAGCTCGATAACAACTATCTGAATTCTCCACGATAATTCTTAGGGCAGCAACATCATAAATCTCGTGAAAATGCTTTTGTTGTCTTTCCATTTTACTCCAGATGCCATAAAGATGTTTTGGCCTTCCTGTTATTTCAAAATTTTTCAAACCTGCTGAAACCAAGTTTTCCTTCATAAGATTCAAAGTTACTTTTAATCTTTTTTCTCTATCACTTCTTTTAACAGCGATTTGATCTTTAAGATCTAGATATTCTTTAGGCTCAAGGAATTTAAAAGCTAAATCTTCTAATTCCCATTTAAATCTGTTTATTCCTAGTCGATTAGCTAATGGTGCATAAATCTCTCTTGTTTCTCTCGCTATTCTTAGTTTTTTCTCATCATTTAGCCATTCAATTGTTCTCATGTTATGAAGTCGATCTGCTAATTTTACTAACACAACCCTTATATCACTTGCCATAGCTAAAAACATTTTTCTAAGATTTTCTGCTTGTGCCTCAGTCCTGTTGTTAAAGTGAATGCCACCTAATTTTGTTACGCCTTCTACAAGTACTTTTACTTCTAAACCAAAAATTTCTTCAATCTCTGAAAGTTCAATACCTGTATCTTCCACGACATCATGTAACAGTCCTGCTGCGATAACAGATGAACTGGCGCCTATTTCTTTAAGAAGATCTGCTACAGCAACGGGATGTATGATGTAAGGCTCTCCACTTGCCCTGAATTGTCCATCATGAGCTTTATAAGCAAGGTTAAAAGCCTTTGCTATAAGGTTTTGATTCTCATCATTTTCTTTATTTGATTTTTCAAAATTATGAATATCTTTAAGAAGCCAATCGGGAATGTTTATTTGATAATTCAAAGATTCACTTTCATATTTTTTATTTTCAGGCAAAATAGTTTTGGAAACTTCAATTTCGTTTTTTTCTTTTGAATTTGCAGCTGCCTCAGACATTTTATATTGCTTTAGATGTATTTTATTTAGGTCTAGAAAAATTTGCTACAAAATCATGAAAATAAAAAAAGGCAAAATTCTTGAAGTCAAAGATTTATCAATCAAATATGGTCTAGATAAGAAACCTGTAATAAAAAATTTTAACCTAGAAATAAGAAACGGAGAACATTTAGCCATAATTGGACCTTCAGGTTGCGGGAAAACTACTTTTGCGAAAACATTGGTCAATATGTTACCCGAAAGAGCAATTACCGAAGGTTATGTTTTATTGTCTGGCTTAGATCCTAGAAAAGTAGATAAAGATAAAACGCAATTATTTCGAAGAAATAATTTTGGATTTATTTATCAAGATTCAATAAAAAAATTAAACCCTTTAATGAGGGTTGGAGATCATTTAGAGGAACTATTCAAAACACACTATCCTAATAAATCATCAGTGATTATTGATGCTGAAGTAAAAGAAGTTTTTCGAAAAGTAGGCATAAATGATGAGAGATTAGATGATTTTCCTCATCAATTTAGCGGAGGAATGAGGCAGAGAGTCTCAATAGCGATGGCTTTAGCTTTAAAACCAAAACTATTGATAGCTGATGAGCCTACAACAAGTCTTGATAGTAATACGAGTTTTGAAATTATGAAAGAAATTTTGGAGTTATGCAAAAAATTTGATACTACTCTGATTTTAATAAGTCACGATATTAAACTTGCAGAAAAATGGTGTAAAAAAGTTGTAATAATTGAAAATGGAATGATTGTTGAAAAAGGAAATATAAATGATGTTTTGAAATTTCCTCAATCGAAAATTGGAAGAAGATTGATTAGTGCTTCCAAAATAGTTTTAGAACCTAATCAAAAAAACATTTCCCAAAATGATGTTGTCTTGGAAGTTAATAATCTAAGACATTGGTATAAATTAAATTCTTCAATTTTTAGAACTAAGTGGAACAAGGCTCTAAATGAAGTAAGTTTTAAATTATATAAAAATGAAACGCTTGGAATAGTCGGGTGTTCAGGTAGCGGGAAAAGTACATTATGTAGGGCTCTTGTTGGGCTTTTGAAAGCTAGAGGAGGAGAAATTAAAATTTATGACAACAATCTTGAATTAAATAATGATAGATTCTCTAAGAATTTTAAAAATATGCATATTATTTTTCAAGATCCTTTCTCAAGTTTGAATCCAAAAATGACAATCAAAAATATTCTAAAGGATATGCTTTTAATACAAAAAATTTCAGATCAAAAAAAAATTGAAAAGGAAATCAAAGTTATTCTTCATAATTTAAATTTACCTTTGGCTAATGAGTTTTTAAATGCTTATCCAAGTCAATTGTCAGGGGGGCAATTGCAAAGAATTTCATTAGCAAGATCTTTATTGTTAAAACCAAAAATTTTAATTTGTGATGAAAGTGTAAATATGTTAGATGCATCTGTGAAAATTGAAATACTTGAATTACTTAGATTAATTCAAAGAAAAATGAAGCTATCAATTATTTTTATCACGCATGATTTAGGAATAGCTAAAAGATTTTGTAATAGATTACTAGTAATGAATAATGGTAAAATTGTTGATGAAGGTAATTCAGATGATATATTTAGAAGTACTAAAAATCTTTATACGAAATCTCTCATAAATACCTCTCTAAATCTTAATTAGTTTTCAGAACTTTTAATAATTTTTGGAATTCAGTAGGTAACTTTGCCTTGAATGACATTTCTTTACCGTTTATTGGATGTATTAGACCAAGCTTAGTAGCATGTAGAGCCTGACCATTTAATTTACATGGAAGTTTTTTACATCTACCATATAAAGGATCTCCAAGAATAGGATTATTCATGTGGGCACAATGAACTCTTATTTGATGGGTTCGCCCAGTATCTAATTTGAAACTCATTAATGAGTAATTACCAAATCTTTCTATTAATTTCCAATACGTGCATGCGTACCTTCCTGCAGTTTCATCAACTACTACATATTTCAATCTATTAGATTTGTCTCTGCCAATATTGCCGACTATTCTACCCTCTGAAGATTTAGGCGCTCCGTGAATTACTGCAATATATTCGCGAGATGCTATTTTTTCTTTTATTTGAATTTGCAGATTTACAAGAGCTTCTTGGCTTTTAGCGACGACCATGCATCCAGAGGTGTCTTTATCTAATCTATGAACAATCCCAGGACGTAGTTTACCATTAATTCCAGGAAGATCTTTACAATGAAAAAGTAGTCCATTGACTAAAGTTCCTGATTTGTGTCCGGGAGCTGGATGAACAATTAGTCCAGATTGTTTATTGATTACGATGATATGTTCGTCTTCAAAAAGAATATCTAAATCTATTTTTTCAGGTTTCAAGTATATTAGAGGTTCTGGGGGAGGCATCCAGATTTGTATATTATCCCCCTTTTTTAAGGGGGTTTTGGCTTTAGCAGTTTTGTAGTTAACAAGTACTAAACCTGCATTTATAAAGTATTGAATTCTAGCTCTACTTTGTTCGGTTCTTTTACTAACTAACCATCTATCTAGTCTCATTGGAAGAGGTAGCTCATAAATAATTTCTATGAGTTCACCTTCTCCTATACCAAATCTGTTTTTTTTATTTAATTCCATTTTGGAACTTCTAAAGATATTTTGCCTAGCATTTGATTCCTATAATCTTCCAAAAATTTGTTTGCCATTCTTCTCTTATTACCAGCCGTATGTTTTGAAGCTGCTTCGCTAATCCATTCAGATGGATTGATAAAGCCTTTATTTAAATCAACTCCGTATCTATTAGATATTTTCTCTACGGAGATGTTTGCATTTTTTTCTTTTTTTAATTTAGAAATCATTTTAATGAATTCAATTGCAACACTCTCAATTTCATAAGCAGCTTCTCCAATATCATCACATAATGCAAGATTCAGTGCCGCTTTCTGATCTTCTAAATAAGGGGGAATAACACCTGGTGAATCAAGTAGATCTATACCACTATCTAATCTTATCCATCTAAGATTCCTTGTTACTCCTGCTTTTCTTGCGCTTTCAACAACTCTTTTATTAGCAATCCTATTTATTAATGCTGACTTGCCAACATTAGGAAAACCAAGTGTGAGAGCTCTAATTGGCCTAATTTGCATACCTCTTGAAAGTCTTCTTTGATCAATTGATAATCGAGATTCCCTAGCCGTTTTACAAATTTCTTTTATGCCATGTCCTTGTTTTGCGTCACACCAATGTGGATATTCATTATTCTCCTTAAACCATTTATTCCAACTAGAAATAGCATTTGTGGCTATCATATCAGATTTGTTAATAACAAGAATATGTTTTTTATTTTTTATCCATTTATTAAGATGCGGATGACCTGTTGATAAGGGAATTCTTGCATCTCTAACTTCAATTACTAAATCTACTCTATTAATAACTTCGGATAATTTTTTTTCTGCTTTAGCAATATGGCCTGGGTACCATTGAATTGTTGGTATGTCCACTTAAATATAATCAAATAAATTTTCAGTATTTCTTTTAATTGTGATCAATTTGAAAGATAACTATTAAAGATCTTAGTATAAAAATAAATATCTATAAAACTTTTTCAGGTTCAAATCTTAAAATATATTAAGGCCTAGGTAACAGTTACTACTTTTTAACCCAATAAGGCCAAATAAACGTTAGGGTCATTAAGTTAAAAAATAATGTTATTAATGTCGAAATTATCTCTTTCCAGTCTCAATAAGACACATTTAGAAGGGAAAAAAGTTCTAGTCAGGGTTGATTTTAATGTTCCATTAAATGAGAGTGGTCAGATAACTGACGATACACGTATAAGGGCTGCTATTCCGACAATCGAATATCTTATTAATAATTCTGCGAAAGTTATATTAGCTGCACATTTTGGAAGGCCTAAAGGTCAGGTTAACGAGAAAATGAGATTGACTCCAGTTGCAATTAGGTTAAGTGAAATTTTAGGAAAGGATGTACCACTAACGAAAAATTGTGTAGGAGAAGAAGCTATTTTAGAATCAAGTAAATTAAATAATGGAGAAGTTCTGCTACTTGAAAATGTTCGTTTTTATTCAGAGGAAGAGGATAACAACTTAGACTTCGCCAAAAAATTGGCCGCACATGCAGATATGTATGTAAATGACGCTTTTGGTGCTGCGCATAGAGCTCATGCCTCAACTCAAGGAGTGACAAATTTTTTAAGTCCTTCAGTTGCAGGATTTTTATTAGAAAAAGAATTGAAATATCTTCAAGGAGCAATAGATTCTCCAAAACGTCCTTTGGCAGCAATAGTTGGTGGATCTAAGGTGAGCAGTAAAATTGGAGTTCTAGATTCTTTATTAGATAAGTGCGATAAAATTATTATTGGAGGAGGTATGATCTTTACTTTTTTCAAAGCAAGAGGTCTTGACGTAGGAAAGAGTCTTGTTGAGGAAGATAAACTTGAGCTTGCAAGAAATTTAGAGTCAAAAGCGAAAGCAAAAGGGGTAGAACTGCTTTTACCTACAGATGTAATTCTTGCTAATGAGTTTGCTCCTACTGCTCAGAGTAAAGTTTCTCAAATAGATTCAATTAGTGGGGATTGGATGGGTCTTGATATTGGTCCGGATTCAATTAAAGTATTTCAAAATGCTCTTGCTGAATGCAAGACAATTATTTGGAATGGCCCAATGGGGGTTTTTGAATTCGATAAGTTTGCTGCAGGTACAAATGCTATAGCAACTACTCTCGCAGACTTAAGTTCTTTCTCTGAAGTTTGCACTATTATAGGAGGGGGAGATTCTGTAGCAGCAGTAGAGAAAGCAGGTTTAGCTGAAAAAATGTCTCATATATCTACTGGAGGGGGCGCAAGCTTAGAACTTTTGGAAGGTAAATCTTTACCTGGAGTGGCAGCACTAAAGGATGTTTAATTATATTTATCTACTATATCAACGCTCTTGGTGAAAGAAACCAAACCTTTTGGATGAGCAATAATCCCTGACCAAATTTGTATACCAGGTTTTGATGGAGCTCTTGTTATTTTAAAAATTCCGCCAGAGCCTAAGGGTTCAATGTTAATTTCTTGTTTTAGATAAGATTCATCTTGATGTGATTTTATTCCTCCGGCAATCATTAAATCACCAAGTGGTTCATTTAAAATGATATCAATATGATATTTTGTTCCAGTCAGGACTTTTTCCGGAATGTTGAAACTTATATCAATTTGGTTATTATCATTCCTGATGGTAGTCAATAAGTTTTTTATTTCTCCAAGATGAATTTTGTTGTTAATGGTAGAAAATATATATTTAAATTTAGATTTGAGAACATATGTTTCACCGTTAATAATGCTTTTCCCCATTACATTAATTTCAAATATTTTCTCATTAGAGTCCCCTTCACCTATTTTTTTGATGTTCCATTTTGCGTCAGGAAATTCTTCAATAATTGTAGAGAATTTCTTTTCAATCATTAATCTTTCTTGTTCTTCATTGAAAACATTTTTTATCATTTCTAAATTTCTATTATTTAATCCATTTTCTAGATTTTTTTTAATATCAACTTTTGTATTTTGACTGATTGCTAATTCTGGGAAAATAAGATAAAAATTTATATAAATAAATAAACCTATTTTTTTCCAGGAATGTAACTTGACCACTTTGTAACTTTAAATTTTATTTTTTATATTACTTATTTAATATCTTAATGTCTAAAAGGAGAAATAATTTATTAATTGCGGCTAGCGGCACTGGCGGTCATATTTTCCCAGCTTTAGCAGTTTCTAAAGAAGTAGAAGATGAATGGAGTATTCATTGGTTGGGAGTCTATAAAAGACTTGATGCAAATTTTATTCCTAAAAAATATGATTTGACGACTTTGAAAATAAATACACCTAGAAAAAATATATTTTTGTTTTATCAATATATAGGAATTTTAATGTCAACTTTCAAAATAATTCAGATTTTAAAAGAAAAAAAAATTAACTTAGTTTTTACGACTGGAGGTTATATATCAGCCCCTACTATTATTGCTTCAAAACTCCTAAGAATACCTATCATTATTCACGAATCAAATTTAATACCAGGAATGGTCACAAAATATTTTGGTTTTTTATGTAACTATGTTCTTTTAGGATTTAAGAAAACAAATTCTTATTTAAAAAATTGTAAAACTATTTTCACTGGTACCCCTTTGAGAGAACAATTTTATAAATCTAATCTCATGCCAGAATGGGTTCCAAAAGGGAAAGGCCCTCTCATAGTTATTATGGGAGGTAGTCAAGGAGCAGAAGCTATAAATCAAATTATTTACAAATCTCTAGAATTTTTAACGAAAAAGAATTTTCGGATAGTTCATATTACTGGAGAATGTAATAAAAAATCTTGTCAGGTAAAAAAATCAATAAATTATGTTCAGAGGGAATTTTCTAATGAAATAGCAGCTTTAATTCAAAACTGCGATCTTGTAATATCAAGATCTGGTGCGGGAACAATCAGTGAACTAATAGAGACTAAAAAACCTTCAATTTTAATTCCCTATCCTTATTCTAAAAATAATCACCAAGAGAAAAATGCAATGATTCTTGCTGAAAATGGATGCTCAGTTTTAATAAATCAAGATAAAATATCTAAAGAAGTTTTTGAAAAAACTATTGAAAGAATTTTTAGAATAAAATCAAGCAATGGAAAAAAACAATATGAAATATTAGATCTCATGAGGAAGAACATGGAAAATAATAATAATAAAATCAAATCTAAAATTGAGATTAAAAAATTAATTAATTATTTTTTAAAGGAATTGTAAATTTCCTTACATAAAAGACTATTATTTTCCCTGCTCTGCAAACTTATTCTTGCCCACTTTTCATCAAGAAATCTAAATGAAGTGCATTCTCTGACTAATATTCCCTTATTTTCTAGGTAATTTATATTAGGCGTTAAAGATTGTTTACTTTCTATTAGAAAAAAATTTGTTGAAGAATGATGAACTCTGAGGTTTTCTATTTTTGATAGTTTTTCAGAAACTCTTATTCTTTCAATATTAATCCAGCTGTGAATCTTCCTTGTCCATTTTTCATAATATTTCCTATTACTTAGTAGATCAATTCCTGCTTTAATGGCAAAAGAATTTAATGGCCAAGGATCTCTATTAATTTCCCATTGCTTCAGTTTTTTCGATGAGCCAATAACGTATCCCAATCTAAGACCAGGAATATTGAAGATTTTGGTCAAGCTTCTCAGAACTAATAAGTTATCATATTTTTTGGTTAATGGTATTAAAGATTCTTTCTCTCCATTAGGAGTTAATGATAAGAAAGCCTCATCACAGATAACTAACTTATATTTTTTTATAATTGTCTCTAATGAATTTCTTTCCCACAATTGGCCGGTAGGGTTATGTGGATTTGTTATCCAAATAACATCACCTTTAGGATTAAGTGGGAATGTTTGAGGAAAAATATTATTCCAATTTTTTGGTAATTTGCAATTAATGAAATTACTATTCCAACAATTTAAAGATCTTTCATAATCAACAAAGCCTGGAGAAGGAATACAACTGATTCCAAATTTGGATGCTTCATAACCTGCCCAGGTTATTAGCTCAGAAGCTCCATTTCCGGGCATTATATTGTCTGGATTTATCTCATGAAATTTACCAATTATTTCTTTTAGATCTCTTAAGTTTCTTTCAGGGTAATATCTAAATCCAAGATTCTTAATTTCCTTATTTAATGAATCTATTAGTATTTGAGGTGGGGCAAAAGGGACTAATGAGGCACTGGAGTCTATGATTTCAGAGGGTGATAAATTTAACTTTTTTGCATTTGTATATACATTTCCCCCATGTTTTAAGTTTGATATTTGCATGTTTTTTGTTTTGTAATTTTTAGCTTCTGATTTATTCATTATCAATCTTTTAATTTTATTCAATCCAATTTAAATCTGACCCAATAGCCTCTTTTATATTAGATAATTGATGATTATTGAGTTGAGTAATAATTCCTTGAAGTATATCGGGAACTAATCTTGGACCTTTATATATCCATCCAGTATAAAGTTGAATTAATGATGCTCCTGAACAAATTCTTTCCCAAGCAGACTCAGGACTATCGATTCCACCAACGCCAATTAAAATAATCTTTTTATCAATATTATGAATATGTTTTATTATTCGATTTGCTTTTTTTTGTAGAGGCCTACCACTTAATCCTCCATTTTCTTCTGAAAGTAATAATCCTGTTTGTCTTATTTTCCTATTTTCAAGCCCTAATCTATCAATGCTTGTGTTAGTAGCAATTATTCCATCGATGTTTTCTTCGATTATTAATTGGCAAATATCTTCAATATCTTTGAAGCCTAAATCTGGTGCAATTTTTACAAATAATGGTGGACAATTAGGTAAGTTTTTAATTTCATTAAGAAGTTCTTTTAGAAGAATTGGATCTTGCAACTTTCTGAGTCCCTCAGTATTTGGAGAACTTATGTTTATTGCTGCGTAATCACAATATGGAATTAATAATTTTAGAGAAGTTAAATAATCATCTTTTGCTTTAGATAAACTTGTGATTTTAGATTTACCGAAATTTATTCCTAAACAAATATTCTTCCTGTTTTTTTTGAAATCAATACCTTGATCAAGAAAATTTTTAACAAGATTTTCAGCACCATTATTATTGAAACCCATCCTATTTAATGCTGCTTCTTCTTCTGCTAATCTAAATAACCTTGGTTTAGGATTACCACTTTGAGCAAATTTAGTTACTGTACCAAGTTCAGCAAATCCAAAACCAAAATCTTTCCATATATTTGCAGCATTTCCATTTTTGTCAAAACCCGCAGCTAAACCAATTGGATTACAAAAATTTATTCCACATATGTTTTGACTTAACCTTTTATCAGTTATGGAAAATTCTTCATTTAGATTTTTTAAGACTGATGAAACTATAGGCCAATTATGTTTTCTTGAACTAAATGATAGAAGGCTAAGAGATAAATTAGTTAAATATTCTGCATCTATTCCAGAGTCATTTTTTAGTATAGGGGTTATCAAGTTTTTATAAAGATTTTTAAATACCCCCTTCTGTTTATTCATAAAAAATTAGGATTCTTTTTTTTCTATTATCCAATATTTTTTATTTTTAGGAATCAATTTCCAATTACGCCATTCAAAAAGTGAATATTGTTTTATCTTTACATGATTTTCTTCTCCTAATAAATTACTTAGTTCTAGTGAACTTAATAAGTACTTTTTCTCTGCAAATTTTTGTATTATTTCATTTCTTGAAAACAATTCCTGAATTTCTGAAGGTGCATTTTTTTCAAAAAAGTCAACTGAAGATTCAGACTCTTTTAAGTTACTTATTAAAGATATACCTTTGCTATAGTTGGTCGCGATTTTATCAACCCTATCATTTTGCTTGTCACCGCTATGGCCTTTAACATATTCCATTACAAGACCATCAATTCTTAATTGATCTATTTTTTTCCATAAATCAAGATTTTGAACTGATTTTCCTGAGCTTGTTTTCCATCCATTTCTCTTCCAATTAATAATCCATGATGTATAACCATCTATGACATATTTACTATCAGTTCTTAATTTAAAGTTCTCTATTAATTTAAAGGTTTTTAATTTCTCAAGTGTTTTTATAGCCGCAGTGAGTTCCATTCTATTATTAGTTGTATTTTGCTCGGAACCACCTATTTCTAATTCACTTTTGTCATCAAAAATTATTAGACCACCCCAACCACCTGGGCCTGGATTACCACTGCAGGCTCCATCAGTTGCAGCTTCAATTGCAATACTTTCACTATTCATAATTTTTGAAGCCGATATTAAGTGTATCGGCTTGAAAAAATCTTCTCTTACTTAAGTGTAACTTTACCGCCAGCTTCTTCAATCTCTTTCTTTAGAGATTCAGCATCTGCTTTAGCAATTCCTTCTTTTACTGTTTTTGGCGCAGATTCAACAAGTGCCTTTGCATCGCCAAGACCAAGACCAGTTGCATTTCTTACAACCTTAAGGACTTTGATTTTTGCTGCTGCATCAAAGCTTTCGAGAACTACATCAAATTCAGTTTTTTCTTCAGCAGCGCCACTATCTCCGTCACCGCTAGCTGCTCCTGGAGCTGCCATTACTACACCTGCAGAAGCTGCAGCAGATACACCAAAAGCCTCTTCAATTTGCTTCACAAGCTCAGATGCTTCTAAAAGTGATAGAGATTTTAATGATTCAAGAATTTCTTCAGTTTTTGAGGACATTTTCTTAAAAGTTGATTAGGGTTTAAATTTAAGATTCTGATTTTTCAGAATGTTGTTTAAGTGATCTAGCAAGTCCAGAGGGCACTTCATTGATAGAGATCGCAATTTTTGTTGCTACGCCATTGAGAGCACCAACAATTTTTGCCATCAATACTTCTTTAGATGGAAGACTTGCAATTTCTTTTATTTCAGAATCGCTAAGAAGTCTGCCTTCAAATAAAGCTCCTTTGGTTTCGGATTTTTTTGTGTCTTTTTGAAAAGATTGGATCGCTTTTACGGCACCACCAACATCTTCTTTGATTAAGACAAAAGCATTTGTTCCGGTCAGTAAAGATTCAAGATCATTCCAATTACTATCTCCATCAATAGCTTTACGCATTAATGAGTTTTTAGTAACTTTGCAGATGCCGTTAGTTGTTTGCAATCTAGATCGCAAATCTGACATCTCTTTGATAGTTAAACCTTTATAGTCAAGAACTACTGCCATTTCCGAGTCGTTTAATAGAGATTTAATCTCAGTAACGATTTGTTGCTTATTCTCTAGTGTTCGGCCCATTGTGTTTTTTTGGATCGTATTTTAGGGAGAGCAGGAAATGCGGCAAAGTTCTTTTTAAAAGAGGCCGCTTTTATTAGATCCAAAAAGAAATAATTAAGACGAGTCCTCGGTAGGAATTAGAAATTTAGAACAACTAAATAAACCTACTTTCTTTGGCCGTATTATTGCACTTAAAATTATACTACAAAGAGTTAACCTTCAGGTTGGTAATCTTGTACAGCATTTATGTCTACTTGAACTGAAGGCCCCATTGTTGAAGTTATATAAAAAGTTTTCCAATACTTTCCCTTTGCTCCACTTGGTTTATTTTTATCAATTGATTCTTGTAAGGTTTTCAAGTTGTCAAATAGAGCCTCTTTTGTGAAACTTGCTTTTCCAAAGCGGACATGAACGATACCCGCCTTATCTGCCCTAAATTCTAGCTTTCCTGCTTTGAATTCTTTTATTGCATTAGCAATATCATTAGTTACTGTACCAGCTTTAGGATTAGGCATTAAACCTCTAGGTCCTAAAACTCTGCCTAATTTTGCAACCTTTGGCATCATATCTGGAGTTGCAATAAGTAGATCGAACTCCATATTTCCTTTGTTGATACTTTCTACAAGATCTTCTTCTCCAAATAAATCTGCTCCAGCATCCTTGGCTTTAGAAACATTCTCACCACTCGTAATTACTGCAATTTTGATACTTTGGCCAGTACCATGTGGTAATGCAACAGTGGTCCTTAATTGTTGATCAGTATATTTTGGATCAATACCTAAACGTATATGTGCTTCAATAGTTTCATCAAATTTTGCATTAGCATTTTCTTTGATAATACTAAGAGCTTCAAGTGGTGCGTAAATGCGATCTTCTATCTTTGTTGATAGAGCAGCCATTCTTTTGGATAGTTTTTTCATAATAATATTGGGTGCAAACGGTTATTATTTAACCTCCCCTAAACTGTGAGCAATTTTGTCTTGAACTCAATCAGTAATAGAGACGCCCATATTACGAGCAGTACCCTCTATTACTTTCATTGCTGATTCAACACTAGAACAGTTTAGATCAGGAAGCTTAGTTTTGGCTATTTCTTCTAATTGAGCTTTACTTATATTCCCAACAGAGCCTTTTGCTGATTCACCTGATCCTTTCTCTATACCAGCCGCTTTTGTTATTAAGACTGAAGCAGGAGGTGTTTTTGTAATAAAAGTAAAGCTTCTATCTTCAAAAACAGAAATCTCTACTGGAATTACAAAACCTGCTTTATCCTGTGTCCTTGCATTGTATTCTTTACAAAATGCCATGATATTGACACCATGTTGACCTAAAGCCGGTCCTACAGGAGGAGCAGGATTTGCTTTGCCTGCTTGTAGAGCAAGTTTGATAACTGCAACAATTTTTTTTGCCATTAGATTAGATTAGAGAATTTAAGCTGAAGTAGAAAATCATAATTTTACTAGATAAACAAGAACAATAAGAAATTAATTTTGTTTATTGATTTGGGAGAATTCTAATTCTACAGGAGTCTCGCGCCCAAATATTGAAAGTAATGCTTTTAATTTATTTCTTTCCCCGGAAACTTCTATAACTTCTCCCTGGAAATCCTTGAATGGACCACTAGTTACTATGATTCTATCTTTTTCTTCAATATCTAGCTTGATTACAGCTTTTTTCTCTGATGCGCGCTTAAATATTCTATTAACTTCTTGTCTGGATAATGGTCGAGGTTTGATATGACCTCGTGATCTACCGCTTCCTCTACCGTCTTCAGCACCAACAAAGTTAATTACATTAGGGGTACTTTTTACAGCCATCATTGTATCTTCATCCAAAATCATTCTTACAAGGACATAACCTGGGAAAACTTTTTCTTCAGTAGTTTGTCTACTCCCATCTTTTTTTAGTTTAATTCCAGGAGTTTGGGGAATTTCAATTTCAATGATTCTATTATTAACTCCTAAAGTTACTGATCTCTGCTCAAGAGTTGCTTTTACTTTTTTCTCACAACTTGATGCTACTTGAACTGCATACCATCTTGCGATGCTTGTATTTGCTTTTGAAGAAGCAAGGTTTGTAGTCAATTCATTACTCATGTTTTTTTTTTTCTGGAAACTTAATGAAGGTTTTTTGAAAATGGCTATTAAGGGAGAATTCAACCAAAAATTTGTGATGCTGCCCATCCATAGAATCTGCTTACAGATGCTATGGCTGCAGCAGAAAAGGATACCATAATTATAACCGCTAACGATTCGCTAAAAAGTTGTTGTTTGTTTGGCCACACGACAAGTTTAAGCTCATCGTAGGAAGATACAAAAAAATTATTCTTTTTTTTAGGCTCTTCAATTTGAGGAGAATCTTTTTTAAGAGGTTCTTGATTAGTAGTGGGACTTGTCACAATATTTTTTGCAATTAAGCTTTATGTTCTAATTTTATTTTAACTTATTGATTTACTCCTCAGCTAGGTTTGAAAATGATCTCATCTTTTTTAGCAGGGTTAAGTTTAATTGTGATGTTTTTTTTGTTTTTAAAGTTATCCTCTAAAAGTTTGGCAGCTAAGGGATTTTCTATTTGTCTTCTAAGTTCCCTGCTTAGTGGCCTAGCACCATATTCAGGTTCGTAAGAATCATTTGCAATTTTATTGATAACTCTTTTGTCTATAATAATATTTATTTTTTGTTCAAGTAGCAGGTTTTTTAAGTCTTCTGTTTGTAAGATTATTATTTTTTGAAGTTCATCAATAGATAATGGATCAAACTTTACTACTTCGTCAATTCTATTTAAAAATTCAGGTCTAAAAATTGAAGACAATGTATTACTTATGGAATCATCTAGAGTTTGTTGATCTTTTTCTAACTTGCCGTCACTTTTAGAAATCTTTTGAGAATACTCCAATATAGATTTCCCAGCTATGTTACTTGTCATAATAATTACGGTATTTTTGAAATCTACGGTCCTTCCTTGAGAGTCTGTTAATCTTCCTTCATCTAAAACTTGTAAAAGGATATTAAATACTTCTGTATGTGCTTTTTCTATCTCATCAAGCAGTATTACTGAATAGGGTTTACGTCTTACAGCTTCAGTTAATTGACCTCCCTCTTCATAACCAACATAACCCGGAGGAGCTCCCAAAAGTCTTGCTACGGCATTTTTCTCCATATATTCACTCATGTCTAATCTTAAAAGTGCGTCTTCTTCATCAAATAAAGCTGTGGCAAGGGATTTTGCTAATTCTGTTTTACCAACACCTGTAGGACCCATAAATAAAAAAGATCCAATAGGTCTTTTAGGGCTTTTCATTCCAACGCGAGCTCTTCTAATTGCAGCTGAAACGGCTTCAATAGCTTTTTCTTGTCCAATAACTTTTTCACTTAGTTCTATTTCAAGATTGACTAATTTCTTTCGTTCATTTGAAACTACTTTAGAAATTGGAATCCCTGTGATTTTAGAGATAACATCGGCAATATCATCAGGTTCAACTTGATATTTAAAAGGGAAATTTCTATTTTTCTTTATTTTGCTAAAGTTCTCTTCAACATTTTGTATTTCATTCTCGATTTCACTTAACTCTTCTTCAAGCTTTTCTAAATAATCTAGATCATTTTCAATTTCGGGATTTGATTTATCTTTAATTAGTTTAGTTAGTTTATCTTCTTCTTTCATCAAAATAGATAATTGCTCCATTTTTTCTCGCAAATTGTTCCAATTGTTCAAATTAACTTTCAATTTTGCCTCTGATTGATCTCTAATATTCAATAGTTTTTCTTGAGCTTCGATATTATCTCCTTGCAAATTATTCAGTTTTTCATCAATAGTGTGAAGTTTTTTTTCTTGTTGGAGGATTATTTGAGGCTTATTATTAGACTCGATTTTTAACTGTGCAGCTGCTTCGTCAATTAAATCTATTGCTTTATCAGGAAGACATTTATCGCTTATGTATCTATCGGCTAATTTTGCAGAATAGTGTACAGCCTCTTCAGAAATTTTTATGCCATGATGTGATTCATATTTCTTTTTGATACCCTGCAGTATTTTTGCGCTTAGTTCTACTGAAGGTTCATTAACAGCTATCTTTTGAAAGCAATTATTCAATGCTTGATCTTTTTCAATAGTTTCACGAAATTTCTCAGGTGTTGCTGTACCAATACATCTAAGTTCTCCTTCAGCTAGTAAAGGTTTTAAGATATTACTAATATCAGTAGAAGATCTGTCAGAACTTAATATTGAGTGAATTTCATCAATAAATAAAATCATTCCTTGGCTTGAGTTTTTTAGTTCCTGCATTATTAAGCTTAATCGTTCCTCTAGTTGGCCTCTAAATTTTGTCCCAGAAACTAAGGCACCTAAGTCAAGTGAAATAATTTTAAAGTCTATTAAAGAATCAGGAACTTTTTTGTCTACAATTAGTTGCGCAAGTAATTTTGCAATTGAGGTTTTACCAACTCCAGGATTGCCTATGAGTATAGGATTATTTTTGTTTCTTCTGCAGAGTACTCTCATTAAATTATTGATCTCATTTTCTCTGCCTAAAACGGGATCCAGTATGCCTTTCTTAGCTGATTCTGTTAAATCTTTTCCATAAATTGCGAGAGCGTTTTCATATTCCCCAACTTGTTTTTTGGTTTCAATTTGAAGTTCATTTTTGGATATTGGAACAATAGTTTTTTCAAATTTTTCTTTATTAACTAAAGTTTCTCTGTTTGATTCAAAATTAGATTGATTTTTTATCTCAATTACGTTCTTGTAAGTAAGAGAATCTTTCGATTGATTAATATTTGGGAAAACCTTTAATTCTTTTTCTAATTTTTCCATTGAAAGATTGCCCTCTTCAAAAACATAATTTCCAATCCTTAAATCCCTTCCAAGAGCAATTAGTAAATGAGGGATTTCTATTAACCTCGATCCCCATTGAATTTTAATCTGATTCGCATTATCTAATAAAATTTCTAAATCTTCTCCGATAGTAAAAATATCTGATTCATTTGTTGGTGTCTCTTCTAAAAAATCTTCTGTTATATCTAAAACTGTATCTTGGTCGATTGATAATTTTTCAATGAAAGCAAAGAATTCACTTGATGAGAACAATGTATGAATTATGTGTTCAATATTAAATTCGCTATGGTCCCATTTTTTTGCGGTTTCTTCCCCCAATAAAAGAAGATTCCAACTGATATCGCTAAAAAGTTCAGGACTGGATGTAAGTGTTTCTCTCATAAACTATAAAAACTATAGTTGATTATTAATTAATATTCTAGATAGGATCTGCATTAATAATCATCCAATAATTTTCATATTGTAAGATGAATTTGAAAAATATGTTTTGAAAAGGTTTGCGGGTAATTTGGAATTAACAAAAGCATGAACTAACATCAAAGTTATTTTAAAATCAAAAATTATATTTGGTTAACATATATATTTCAGATATTAGCCAAATAGTTCAGCTATTAATAGGATTTAAATAGTAATAATTAAATTGTGAAAGAAACTATTGATTTTCTTATTGATACTATTGAAGCGAGGCAAGTCCTTGACTCAAGAGGTAATCCAACTGTAGAGGCAGAAGTATTTTTGGAATGTGGTGCAAGTGGTAGAGCAATTGTTCCCAGTGGAGCCAGTACTGGTGCTCATGAGGCACATGAATTAAGAGATGGTGGTACAAAATATTTTGGGAAAGGTGTTTTGAATGCTGTTGATAAAATTCATGAAACAATTTCCCCGGCTTTATGTGGTTTACCAGCGTTAGATCAAACTGCGGTAGATAAATTAATGATTGAAATTGATGGAACTCCTAATAAGTCTAACCTTGGAGCAAATTCAATCCTTGCAGTAAGTCTTGCAACTGCAAGAGCAGCAGCAATTGCTTTAGATATTCCCCTATATAGGTATCTTGGAGATCCATTATCCAATCTTCTTCCAGTCCCTTTGATGAATGTAATAAATGGTGGTGCTCATGCACCAAATAGTCTTGATTTTCAGGAATTTATGCTTGTCCCACATGGAGTTAATAATTTCAGTGAATCATTAAGAATGGGTACCGAAATTTTTCACTGCTTAAAATCATTACTTGATCAAAAAGGTCTGTCTACTGCTGTAGGCGATGAGGGTGGATTCGCACCTAATTTGTCATCAAGCGAAGAAGCAGGGGACTTATTATTACAAGCAATTCAAAAAGCCGGATTCAAGCCTGGTGAACAGGTGTCTTTAGCTTTAGATGCCGCAAGTACTGAATTTTATAGTGATGGTATTTATAAATATGAAGGGAAAAGTTTAAATAGTTCTGAAATGATTTCATATCTTTCAAGATTAGTTTCTAATTATCCAATAGTTTCAATAGAAGACGGTTTAGCAGAGGATG
The DNA here is from genome assembly GCA_003212175.1 of Prochlorococcus sp. AG-449-P16. Classification (GTDB taxonomy): domain Bacteria; phylum Cyanobacteriota; class Cyanobacteriia; order PCC-6307; family Cyanobiaceae; genus Prochlorococcus_A. Next base: position 90,330 of record QCQN01000002.1, on the reverse strand, counting down.
ATTGGGAGGGTTGGTCAGAATTAAACAAAGAATTAGGAAATAAAGTACAGCTTGTAGGGGATGATTTATTCGTTACTAACACGGAAAGATTAAGGAAAGGAATTATGGAAAAATCTGCAAATTCAATCCTAATAAAAGTAAATCAAATTGGAACATTAACTGAAACTTTGGAAGCTATTGAGTTAGCTAAAATGTCCGGTTTCACAAGCGTTATTAGTCATAGAAGTGGGGAGACTGAAGATACAACAATTGCTGATTTATCTGTCGCCACAAGATCGGGTCAGATCAAGACCGGCTCTTTGAGTAGAAGTGAAAGGATTGCAAAATATAATAGGCTTTTAAAAATTGAGGAGGAATTGGGAAATCAAGCAAGATTCGCTGGGGCTTTAGGTTTAGGTCCCAAAAATATATAGTTTTTAGCGCTTAAGTTTTTCTAAACGTGAGCCTTTTCTCATACTTAATTGGCATTTTATCCAATCAATACTTATTGGTAGTGCAAAAAAAAGTGGCAATAATGCAATATTATTTTGTTTATTGGTTACAAGTAAAGCAGATGCAATTGATAAGCTTCCTATAAGAATTGAATGACCTAAAGTTTTTTGAGCAGTAAACATTTTTTTGAATTGCCTATCCGACTCTCCCATTCTTATTTGCAATTGTAAATCGCCCTGCTCTAATCTTTCTAAACTTTCATCAATTCTTTTGGGAATTCCTACAGCTTTCGATCCTAGTTCACCTACTTGCCTTCCAAATTGGTTAATTAAATCGTTGGGAGTTTGATTATTTGAAGTCATAAGTTCTATTAAATAAGGCTTGGTAACTGATACCAGGTTAAACCCTGGGTCAAGCATTCTACCAACCCCTTCAAAAGTTGATAAAGCTCTCATCACAAAGATTAAATCCACTGGCAGTTGAAAGGGTGTTTCATAAACAAGTTCGTATAAATCTCCAGATAATTTTTCAATAATATTTGGACTAAATGGTGGAGTTAAGGCTTCTTTAAGCATCAACCTGACTAATCTTCTGACTGGTCCTACATCAATATCTTTTGAAATTAGCCCAGCTTGTTGTAATTGACTAACAAGTGATGAGGCGTCTCTTAAAGCAGCAGCCTTAACCATCCCCCCTAATCTTGTTTGAAGATTATTTGAGATATTGCCCATCATTCCAAAATCATAAAAAATCAATTTACCTTCATTTGAAACTGCTAGATTCCCTGGATGAGGGTCTGCATGAAAAAAACCGTAATTTACTAATTGTTTTAAATAGCTGATTGCACCAATTTCTGCAATTTTAGGTAAATCGATTTTGTTTGATTTTAATTTTTCTAAATCGCTTATTTTTATTCCTTCTAGATAACTTAAACAAAGCACTTTTTCACTGCTCATATCCCAAATTACTTCAGGAACTTCTACATTTTTATCATCAAGAAATTGCTGTCTAAATCTTGCTGCATATTGTGCTTCACAATTAAAATCAAGTTCCTTCATGAGAACTTTCCTACACTCTTTAGCAATCTCAACCCAGTTTCTACCTCGACTCCAATTCTTATTTTTCTGCAACAATCCCGCTATTTGCTGCATTATACCCAAATCGATAATAAACAATTCTTTTAAATTGGGTCTTTGAACTTTAAATACTACTTTCTTACCATCTTTTAAAGTCGCCCTATGAACCTGAGCTAATGATGCTGATCCAACCGGATCACATATTATTTGCTCTATTTCATTAAAATTAGACCCTAGTTCTTCTCTGATGGTTTTTTCAACTTGGGCAAATGAAAAATTAGGAACTTGATCCTGCAGTTTAGACAATTCCTTTATCCAGGTATTAGGAATTAAATCAGGTCTCGCTGATAATAATTGCCCAATTTTAATAAATGCTGAGCCAAGTTTAATTAATTCATTTGTAAACCACCTAGCTCTTTTACATTGGACTTTATTTTTATTATTGCTTTTTGTCTGGAAAATTTTAAATCTAATATTATCTAGCCACAAATTTATTAAAAGTGAGATCAGGGTTTTCCATATAAGAAATCCTCTATTCAACTTTTTTAAACGATAATGAAAAATGCGATAACTCATTTAATTTGATTATTAATTTTCTTATTAAATAATTCAATTTGCTTATTAATATCTTCAATTTCGCTTAAGGCATTTTTAATTTTATGGTTTTGATAAGTATTTTTCGGTTCATTGTCTTGAATGTTTTCTGCTTTTTCCATCCTTGAAGCTTCTTCAATTATGGATTCTTTCAAACTATCAAATTCTTTTTTTAGTATTTCTGGAGCATCCTGGGCAATGCTGGTCGCCTCCTCAATTTTTTCAACCAATATCTCATTTAATTTTTCGGTTACTTTTTTGATCGCAGCTTTTAAAAGAAAATCAGAGTTGGCCATGAAAATATAATGTTTCTAAAGCAATTAATTTACTCAATATGTTCTAATAATAAGTCAATGAAGAACAATTCAGGTAACTGATAGTTTTGATAATAAGAATTTTTATTTTTCCTATGTAAGTTTGTTTCTATATTATGCTTTTTTCTTTTTTTTCTTTTAACTTATATCTATATGTTGGTTAGGTATTAACATTTAATATATTCTCTAACCAAAAACTCATCTAATTAATAAGTAAAAGGAGTTTTATCAAATTGGAAATCATTGAGTCAGATGTAGTTATTATCGGAGGTGGTCCTGCTGGATGCACTTGTGCACTTTATACATCTCGTTCAAACTTAAAGACAGTAATTTTAGATAAAAATCCATCTGTTGGGGCCTTAGCAATAACTCATCAAATAGCTAATTATCCTGGCGTTCCTGTAGATATAAGTGGTGAGAAATTACTTACTCTAATGAGAGAACAGGCTGTGCAATATGGTACAGATTATAGAAGAGCACAAGTGTTTGGGATAGATGCTAATGGAGAATGGAAAACGGTTTATACACCTGAGGGAACCTTCAAGGCTAAAGCACTTGTTCTTGCAAGTGGAGCTATGGGCAGGCCTGCATCGTTTAAGGGAGAAGCCGATTTCCTTGGCAAAGGAGTAAGTTATTGTGCTACATGCGATGGAGCTTTTTATAAAAATAGAGAAGTTGCTGTTGTTGGAGTGAATAAGGAAGCGATTGAAGAGGCAACTGTTCTTACTAAATTTGCTTCAACTGTGCATTGGATTACATCAAGCGATCCTAAATCAGATAATCAAGAAGCGATGGAACTGATGGATAATTCAAACATAAAACATTGGAGTAGAACAAGATTATTAGAAATCTTGGGTGATGATATGGGTGTGAACGGGGTTATCGTAAAAAATAAGCAAGAAGAAAATCCTATTAATTTAAATTTAGATGGAGTTTTTGTTTATATGAGTGGTTCAAAGCCAATTACTGATTTTTTAGGAGACCAGATTGCTTTAAAAGAAGATGGAGGAGTTATTGTTGATGATTTCATGTCCACAAACTCTGATGGTGTATGGGCTATTGGAGATATAAGAAATACACCATTCAAGCAAGCGGTAGTTGCAGCATCTGATGGATGCATTGCTGCAATGTCAATTGATAGATATTTAAATAGTCGAAAAAATATAAGAGTAGATTGGATTCATTCTTAAAATAAATTTTTTTCTTTAATTTAGAGGGGTGTTGCTTCAGAAATATAAGCTACACCTCCGTAGTAGCTTAAATCATCCCTTATGTTATCTCTCATTTTATCTATTAATTCTTGCTCACAAAAAACGATTACATGAGCATTTGCTCCTAATCCTGTAAATTCCATATCTTCAGTAACAACTCTTTCGGGACCTCTGCCTGTAGCGTGTTTCATAACTGTATATCCTGGAACATTAGCTTTTTCCAAAGTTTTAATAATTGCATCTAGTTCTCTTTCACTAAATATTAAGTCTAATCTTTTCATTTTTAAAAAGGGGATAGTGGGATAATGGTATTTACTAAACTCATATATATTGGAATACCAAGAACGATATTGAATGGGAAAGTTAGACCTAGAGTTGTTGAAATGTAATAACTAGATTTAGCTTCTGGTACTGTCATCCGCATAGCGGCAGGAACTGCAAGATATGAGGCGCTAGCACATAAAACCACAAATAAAAGTGCATTGCCAGGCCCTAAAGATAAAAATCTTGCAACGAATACACCTATAAATGCATTAAATAAAGGCATGAAAATTGCAAAGCCAATTAAAAATGAACCTGCACTTTTCAGTCTTGGTAATCTTTGAGCAGCCACTATCCCCATGTCTAATAAGAAAAAACATTCTGCGCCATAGAATAACTGTCCAGTAAATGGTTCCATTTTTGCAATGCCTGAAGGATTACTTGAAGCAGTCAGAAATCCCACAATTAAGCTTGAAAGCAATAAATATACTGAACCATTTAAAAGTGACTCATGTAATATTGCGCTTAGATGCATTTTTCTTGACTTAGGTCTATTTTTGGGAGCTGCAAATTTTACAAGTAGTAATCCAACTATTATTGCAGGAGACTCCATTAGAGCTAACGCACCAACCATAAATCCATCAAAAGCTATTTTCTGACTTTCTAAAAAACTTTCTGCAGAAATAAATGTAACAGCACTTATTGAACCGTATGCAGCCGCTATTGCTGCTGAATTAAATACATCAAATTTAAATCTTAAAATAAAAAATCCAATCAGAGGGATTAATAGTGACATTAGTATTGCAGCACTTAAAGTCGGCAATACTTGATCAGTAAACCCACTTTTCTGTATCTCTATACCTCCTTTAAAACCGATAGCTAAGAGAAGGTATAAGGAGAAGAGTTTGGGTAATGGAGCTGGTATTTCTAAATCAGATTTAAAAAGTACTGATATTGCTCCAATTAAAAAGAAAAGAACTGGCGGGGCTAATACATTTTGCAGAATTGGATTTATTTCCATAAATTATTAGGCTATTTCATTTAGAGCAGTTTCTAAAGCTTCTTTCCTTGTCTCAATGATGCCTTCAACTCCAAACTTAGCTAATCTATCTTTTACTTTTTCATTTGCCCCAGCAACAAATGCTTTTCTGGAATTATTTTTTGCTTCCTGCATCATGTCTTCTATTGCAAGAGTTGCTGTCACTCCAAGTCTTGGTACATCAGTGATATCTAATATCAAAACCTTATAGTTTCTCACTAGCATCATTCTCTCAGATATACCCTTAGCTGCTCCAAAACTAAGTGGCCCTTTAAGTCTAAATAACATTACTTCTCCTGAACATCTATCTAGCAGTGCTTTTTCATCAGCGGGTAATGCATTTTTAGCTTGATCATCATTTGATAAAGGATTATCCTCATCCATACCTTCTAGTTGAGTTTCGGTTATTGAATCAATAGTGAGCATATTTGCTATGAATACACCTACTAAAACTGCCCAAATTAAATCCCAAAAAACAGTCATTAATAGAACGCCATACATTACTACTGATGTTTTTAAAGATAATTTGTGAGCTCTCCTCAAGAATCCCCAATCAATAATATCTAGGCCTACTTTTATGAGAATACCTGCGAGCAATGCAGTTGGTATTTGCTCAGCTAAAGGTCCTGCACCAACTAAAACTATCAACAACACAACTGAATGGACCATACCAGAAATGGGGGTTGATCCTCCTGATTTAACATTTATAACTGTTCTCATGGTTGCTCCTGCTCCAGGTAAACCTGAAAACAGACCTGCAACAGCATTTCCTATTCCTTGACCAATAAGTTCTCTATCAGAATTATGTTTCGTTTGAGAGATATTATCTGCTACTAGGGATGTTAGTAAGGAGTCAATTGCTCCGAGTACTGCTAGTACTAATCCTGCTTTGAAAATAATTGGGAAATATTGATTAAAACTTGGGAAATTTAAAGATGGAACTCCCCTTGGAATTTCTCCAATTCTATCAATAGCTCCATCTCCAAAAATTAATATTGATATTGGGGTAACTATCAATAGGGCTAAGAGAGGAGAAGGAACCCACTGACTTATTTTTCTGGGAGTAAGAAATACTATACCTAGTGTCATTATTGCTACTCCAATAGCAGCACCATTGGGCTGGAAATTTGAAAATACAGTAGTTAAAGATTCGACTACTCCACCTCTAGTGCTAATTCCAAGTAATGGTCCAATCTGAAGCGCAATTATTATTACTCCAATACCAGACATAAATCCTGAAACAACAGAATATGGAACTAAAGTAATGTATTTACCTAGTTTTAGAATCCCGAATAATATTTGCAGTAAGCCGCCAATTACTACCGCTGCCATAACTAAAGGTAAAATTTGTCCTGCAGAAAGATCTCTTGGAACTCCTACTGCTGCTAAGCCTGCTACTACACCTGCAACAGTTACACTCATGGGACCGGTCGGTCCACTGACTTGAGCAGGTGTTCCGCCGAATAATGCTGCTAAAAAACCAACTACTACTGCTCCATATAGTCCATAAATTGCTCCGCCAGGTCCTAATGCAGCATTACCAAAAGCAAGAGCGAGGGGTAAAGCCACTACTGCGGCTGTGATGCCTCCAAGAACATCCCCTCTTACATTTTTAAGATGAAATCCATTAATTATTTTCAAAGATGCTCTCCTTAAAATAAACACTTAACTAGAAGATATTATCTCTTAATGACGTAAATTTGTGAAAAATGAAGTTTGTGCAAAATATTTTTGTAACTTTTTTTCTCTTATTTAATCAATTTTAGTTAATTTTCCTGAACAAAAGTAGTCTCTGATTGATTTATGTGTGATGCAAGCGATTAATGTATTAGATAAATATTTTTTAATTTAAATAATATTCAAATGAATTCGATTATTCGTCCTAGAAGATTAAGAAGAACTGAAGCAATTAGAGAAATGGTTAGAGAAAACCATCTAAAGGCATCGGACTTTATATATCCATTATTTATCCATGAAAAAGATTTTAAAGAGGAAATTTCAGCAATGCCCGGAACTTATAGATGGGATATTAATGGCTTAATAAATGAGGTTACTAGGGCATGGGAATTGGGAATAAGGTGTGTGGTTCTTTTCCCAAAAATCAACGATAGCTTAAAGACTGAAGATGGAGCAGAATGTTTTAATGAAGACGGTTTAATACCTAAAGCTATTCGAATACTAAAAAAAGAGGTTCCAGAAATGGCAATAATGACAGATGTTGCCTTGGACCCATACTCTTGTGATGGTCATGATGGATTAGTTGATGAAACTGGAAGAATATTGAACGACGAAACAATTGAAATTTTAAAAAAACAAGCTATAGCACAAGCAAGAGCTGGTGCAGATTTTATAGGTCCTAGTGATATGATGGATGGAAGAGTTGGAGCAATCAGAACTGCTCTTGATAGTCAAGGATTTAGTGATGTAGGTATTATTAGTTACACGGCAAAATATTCATCTGCTTATTATGGCCCATTTAGAACTGCTTTAGATTCGGCCCCTAGAGAAAATGGTAAGAAAATAATTCCAAACAATAAGTCTACTTATCAAATGGATCCTGCCAATTCAAAAGAGGCTTTAATTGAATCTGCATTGGATCAGTATGAAGGAGCTGATATTTTGATGGTAAAACCAGGAATTTCATACTTGGATATTATTTATAGATTAAGCACTTTTTCAAATAAACCTATAGCTGCATACAATGTCAGTGGCGAGTATGCCATGGTAAAGTCTGCAGCTATGAAGAACTGGATTAACGAAAAAGATATTGTTTTAGAAACATTGCTTAGTTTTAAAAGAGCAGGGGCAAAATTAATACTCACTTATCATGCTTGTGATGCATCTCAATGGTTGCAGGATACTTAAAAACTCATTATTGACAAAAATTTGGTTTATTCTTAAGTAAGTAATAAATTAACTACTTTGTTTTGAAGTTTTCACAAGGAGTAAATAGAATTGGTCACATTGCACTTAGAGTAGAGGATCTCGAAAGGGCGAAATCTTTTTATATTAAGCTAGGTATGAATTTAGTTTGGGATGATAAAGATTGGTCTTATCTAGAAGCTGGTAAAGGGAAAGATGGACTTGCGTTGTTAGGTCCTAGCTACAAAGCTGCAGGCCCTCACTTTGCTTTTCATTTTGAAAATAAAAAAGATGTGGAAAATATTCAAAATGATTTAAAAAACTCTGGCGTAAAAGTTGGTCCCTTACATGAACATAGAGATGGAACAGCATCTTTTTATATGCAGGACACTGAGGGAAACTGGCTCGAGATGCTTTATGTTCCTCCTGAAGGGATTCAATCGAATGTTTGATTCTTTTTTTTTCTATGCAAGAGAAAAGTTACTTTAAAAAATCATATTCAGATAACACCTTAGAAGAAGAATCTTTAAGCCTTTTAGAGTGGAATTCTTTAAAAACTCATTTATCTTCATTCGCCTCAACGGAAATGGGTAAACGAGCAATTTTAAGTTTTGATATTCCTTCAGAATACCAAACTTCTAAAACACTTTTGAACGAAACTATTGAAATAAATGAGTTAGAAAATAATTTGGATAAATCAATTAGTTTTTCTGGTGTCTTTGATATTAGTAGAAATATTGAAATTTGTTCCAAGGGAGGTGTAATTTCATCTTCTGAGTTATTAGAAATAGCGAAAACAATCGCTGCAGCAAGGAATTTAAAAAAAATCTTATTAGATTTTGAACAAAGGCCTTATATTTCATCATTTACAAAGAATTTAATTGACCATCAAAATATTGAAACGATTTTTAAAAAAGGCATTGAAGCTAATGGAAGGATTTCAGAGAATGCTAGTAATGAACTATTTATTTTTAGAAAAGAATTATTATCTAAGAAACTTGAAAGAAAAATATTAGTTGAGAAATTTATTCAAAAGAATTTAGCTTATTTGCAAGATACTACTATTGGTGATCGATATGGAAGGCCAGTTTTAGCAGTGAGAGTTAATTATGTAGATAAATTTAAAGGCATAATTCATGACTCTTCATCTTCAGGAAATACAGTATATTTTGAGCCTGATAGTGTAGTAACTAAAGGTAATAAGATTGCTTCTTTAGAGGCTAGGATCACAGCAGAAGAATTCAAATTACTTAAGAAATGGTCCCAAGTTGTTAGTGATAATTCAGAAAATCTTATTGAAATGGCGTCAATTTTATTGAGATTAGAAAATGCTCTAACTCGTTCAAGATATTCGAAATGGATTGGAGGCAAAACTCCTACGTTTGAGCAAAATCCTATTATTTCTTTAATTGGTTTTTCTCATCCGTTATTGATTTGGGAGCATAAGAAAAAAGGAGCTCCTCCACCAGTGGCTGTCGATTTTCATATAAATAGAAATATTAAGGTTGTAGCTATTACAGGTCCAAATACTGGAGGTAAAACTGCAGCTTTAAAAGGTTTGGGTTTGGCTTTACTTATGGCTAGAGCAGGATTATTGATACCCTCAACTAGTAATCCTGTTATCCCTTTTTGTCCAAATATATATGTGGATATAGGAGATAATCAATCACTAGAAGAAAATTTATCTACCTTCAGTGGACACATATCTCGTATAAAAGAGATATTGGATTCACTTGTTAATAAGAGAGGATTATCAGTTGTTTTGTTAGATGAGATTGGATCTGGTACAGATCCTCTTGAAGGAAGTGCTCTGGCGATGGCCCTTTTAAAAGAATTTGCTAATAAATCTGATATTACCTTAGCAACTACTCATTATGGAGATGTCAAGGCATTAAAGTATAGTGACTCAAGATTTGAAAACGTTTCAGTTGCTTTTGATGAGGATTCTTTGAAGCCACAATATATACTCAATTGGGGCATTCCTGGGAGAAGTAATGCTTTGTCAATCTCCAAGAGAATTGGTCTTGATGAAAGAATACTCAATGAAGCTGCAAATTATCTAAAGCCCAAAGAAGTTGATAATATTAACAGTATTATTAAGGGACTTGAGGAAGAAAGGGTCAAACAACAAAATTCTGCAGAGGCTGCTGCAGAACTTATTGCAAGAACTGAAATATTACATGATGAACTTAAGAGAAATTATGAATTTCAAAAAATAAATGCTCATAAAATTCAGGAAATTGAAAGATATAAATTATCAAAACACATTGTATCTGCTAAAAAAGAGGTAATAGATTTGATTAAAAAATTAAGAGATAAAAATGTTAACGGAGATGATACTAGAATTATTGGGAAAAGATTAAAAGAAATCGAAACAGAACATTTAATCCAGAAAAAAGTTAAAAAATCGATATCTTGGGATCCCAGAATAGGCGATTTTGTAAAAATAATAAGTCTCAATAGTACTGGACAAATTGTAAATTTAGATAAAAAAAGTGGTTTGTACGAAGTTAAATGTGGTTCATTTAGAAGCACATTATCTTTAAATGACCTTGAAGGTATTAATGGGGAAAAGCCTAATTTAAAGAAGTCTAAAATTGAGATCAAGTCTTCAAGAGAAGATTTTTCTTTTTCTAAAATTAGAACGAGTAAAAATACTATTGACGTAAGAGGTCTAAGAGTTCATGAAGCTGAAATAATTATTGAAGAAAAAATTAGAAAATTTCATGGCCCTTTATGGATTGTTCATGGAATTGGAACTGGAAAATTAAAAAAAGGATTGCGAAAATGGCTATCAGGTTTAAATTATGTTGATAAGATTGAAGATGCTGAATTCAATGAAGGTGGACCTGGTTGCAGTATTGCGTGGATAAAATAAAATTTAAGATATTTAGGGAATTATTTGATAAGTGCAATTTATTGATCAAGCAAGAATAACTCTTAAAGCTGGTAAAGGTGGTAGTGGAATTGTTTCTTTTAGAAGAGAAAAATTCGTTCCTGCCGGAGGCCCTTCAGGGGGTAATGGTGGTAAGGGTGGTTCAATAATCTTTGTTGCTGATAGCAACCTTCAAACACTTTTGGATTTTAAATTTAATAGAGAAATATTTGCTAAAGATGGTTCCAAAGGAGGCCCAAATAAAAGATCTGGTGCTTACGGAGAAGATACAATCTTAAAAGTTCCTTGTGGTACTGAAGTCAGAGATATTAATACTGGTATTATTTTGGGGGATCTCATCAAAAATAACCAAAGATTAACTGTAGCCTTTGGCGGTAGAGGTGGTAATGGTAATGCTTACTATTTAAGTAATCAAAATAGAGCTCCTGAATCTTTTACTGAGGGTAAAGATGGAGAAATATGGGAAGTACAATTAGAGTTAAAACTTCTTGCAGAAGTGGGTATTATTGGTCTCCCAAATGCTGGTAAGAGTACTTTGATTTCTGTTTTATCTTCTGCTCGTCCAAAAATAGCTAATTATCCATTCACAACTTTAATACCAAATCTAGGTGTTGTTAGGAAGCAGGATGGCAATGGATGTCTTTTTGCTGATATCCCAGGTTTAATATCTGGGGCGGCTGATGGTGTCGGTCTAGGACACGATTTTTTGAGACATATACAAAGAACAAAAATCCTTATACATTTGATCGATTCTGTTTCCGAAAATCCAATTTATGACTATGAAGTGATTGAGAAAGAATTAAAACAGTATGGAAACGGGCTTACTAAGAAAAAGAGAATAATAGCTTTGAATAAAATGGAACTAGTAGATGAAAATTATTTGAAAATAATCACAAAAAAGTTAGAAAATCTAACAAAAAAAAAAGTTTTAGTTATTTCTTCATCTTTACGAAAAGGTTTATCTGAACTACTGTCTGAGGTTTGGAATAGAATTTAATCCATCTTTACATAATTATTTTTTAGATTAAGCACTTGTTTTATTGTTGAAAATTAGCCATAAAGAATATGTTGAATTTTACTTAAATAATGAATTTTTATAGTTGCTTTGATCAAGAAGGGCAAATAATTGCTAGGTGTCAGACTAAGGAGGATATTGAGGTTCTTAAGAAAATGGGCAGACCCATAGTTGAAGTTAAAGAAATGAAAAATGAAGAATCAGTTGTTTGTTCATTAACAGGTAGTCCATCTGATTTTAATATGGATTATTGAAGAATATTTCTTGCAAAAAAAAAAGGGTTTTGAAACCCTTTTTATTGCTTATAAATTTAATCGTCGTAAACTAAACATTCAGGTTCGTCAGGATTAGCCTCACAGAACAACTCAAGTGCATTTGGATCATGCTTGTCTTCAGGATGATGATCCTTATATTCTTCAAGCTCTTTTAATTCTTCTGTTAAATGTCTGACCTTAGGAAGATTACCCTCTGCTTTAGCAGAAGCGATTTCCGATTGATCTTTTTGGATGTGTTCGTCAATGGATTTCATTTTTCAGCTTTTCGTACTTTAGTAGACATACCTAACATAGTTAATTTCATATGAATTTGCATTAATTTAGATAAAATTCGTTTGTATTCGAACATTAACTTATCTGATCTCAATAATTATTAAGAAATTTTTGGCTTTCTAATTTAATTATTTCCTTCAGACTTGGTGAAATCGGGACAATTTGATTAGGGTTTAATGGAAACAGAGCTCTGTAATAATCTTCGGTCCATTCATTTTCAAAGCATGTTTCAGGAATATTAGATAATTTAAAAAAATCGTTCCTCCATTTAGAAATATTTTTGAAATCTGAAATCTCTCTTTCCGTACATTTAAATAATTTACTGTAAATCAATTCCCAACGAATTAATGTTGGGAAAAGATAGATATCCGCATAAGATAATTCTTTGCCGCAAATCCACTTACCTTCTTTTTTCTCTAAAATTTTGTTTATTTTGTTTAATGCATTGAATAGAGCTTTGCTAGCACGTTCGTAAGAGGACTGACTTCTAGCGAAACCACATTTATATACTCCATCATTTATATCGTTGTGTATGAGTTTTAATAACTTTTTATCACAGTTCTTGATTTTAAGTGTTTGTTCAGATGATTTGCTTTTAAAAGAGTTTAGTAACTTTGTGATTTCTGTACTTTCATTTGACAAGATATTAAATAAATTTTTTTGTGAACTAATTAACACTGGTAAGGTGGATCTAAAAATTTTTCTTTTATGTGTTCTTTTATATACCTCAGAAAGTGTTTTGAATCCCTGAAACTTTTTTTTAAATATCCATTGGCCATTATAGTGATCAGCCTGTAAATAAATAACCTTTATATCTTCAGTTAAGTTTTTTATTTGATAAGCAAGTAGAGTTCTATGACACCAAGGACATGAATTTCCAACTAATAAAAAAATTTCCCCGTTTATTGCATTTAAATTGACATTTTTATCAATTGACAATCCCTCTGGTCTCTTATAATTACCTTTATTGTCTGCTGGTGCGAAACCATTCATTAATTTATTCCAAAACCAAAGCAAGAATCTTCTTGAGAAATTTATAAGATACTTATTTTGCATGAATCCTCAATCTGATAGAAAAATGACTATGAAAAGAATACTGATTGTTTCAGGTACACATGGGAATGAGATTAATCCTGTTTGGGCAGTTGAGCAGTTCGGTAAAATTCATAATTATATTGATAATGATATTGAATTTAAATATACAATAGGTAACCCTTTGGCATGTGAAAAAGGTCTTAGATATATTGATCAAGATTTAAATAGATCATTTGACTTAAATAAGAATTCGAACTTCGGTAATTATGAAACTAAAAGAGCAAATTTTTTAGTTAATCAGTTTGGTGATAACGGAAATTATCCTTGTAACATCGCAATTGATTTGCATACGACTACTGCGAATATGGGGACTAGTATTGTTATGTATGGTAGAAGAAGTAAAGATTTCTGTTTAGCAGCATTATTACAAAATAAATTTGGATTACCTATTTATTTGCATGAAAACGATATGCAACAAACTGGATTTCTTGTAGAGGCTTGGCCATGTGGATTGGTAATCGAAATTGGACCTGTGGCTCAAAACTTTTATGATCCAATGATTATAAAAAGATTTTTAATAATTCTTAGTTCTCTTAGGGCTGAAATAAGAAATTTAGAAAAAAACATTACAAAACTTCCAGAAAAATTAACTGTTTATTTGCATAAAGGAAGCATTGATTATCCCAGAGAAAAAAATGGAAACATAAAAGGTTTGATTCATCCTGAAAGAATTAATCGTGATTGGCAGACCATCAAAAGAGGGGACCCCCTATTTTTAGATATAAACGGCAAAACTATTTCCTATGAGGGAGAAGAAAAAATAAGCCCTGTTTTTATTGGTGAAGCTTCTTACAAAGAAAAAAATATTGCTATGAGCCTAGCAAAGAAGGAAATAATTTTTTCAACAATTGAATGGATTGAGGACTTTTTTGTTACTTAGGTATTTAAATAAAGATAATTTAAATTACCTTTTACTTAAGTGTTGGTTATATAAAACATAAGTTTAATTTATGGATAGATATTTCCTGCAATTTACTCCTAAAAATCAATTTTTCATTTATATTCTCTCCGTCCAATAAATAATTGCTCCAAAACCCTCTAGTTCCAGTCTTCTATATTTAGCTTTTTCTAAAGAAACTATTTCTCTAGATCTCTTTCCGTGTAAAAGCCATTCAATTATTACCAATTTCAAACCTTAATAATAAAGAAAATATTAAGACACCAAGGCAAACTTTTCTTTAATTTCAAAAAAAAATTTACCTTGATTAAATTTATTACACATTTTTGGCGAAATTGGTCTATTATCTTTGGAGCGGAGCTAATACTTCCGTTTTTATTTACACGTCTCGATTTAGAGACATACTTTACGAACTCATGACAACTATTCAGCAGCAGCGTTCATCGCTGTTAAAAGGTTGGCCACAGTTTTGTGAGTGGGTAACATCAACTAACAACAGAATTTATGTTGGTTGGTTCGGCGTCTTAATGATTCCATGCCTACTTACAGCAGCGGCTTGCTTCATCGTTGCATTCATCGCAGCACCACCAGTAGACATCGACGGAATTAGAGAGCCAGTTGCTGGTTCATTCCTATATGGTAACAACATCATCTCAGGTGCAGTTGTTCCTTCATCTAACGCTATTGGTCTACACTTCTACCCAATTTGGGAAGCAGCTACTGTAGATGAGTGGTTATACAACGGTGGTCCTTACCAGCTTGTAATTTTCCACTTCCTAATCGGTATCTCAGCATACATGGGAAGACAGTGGGAGCTTTCATACCGTTTAGGTATGCGTCCTTGGATCTGTGTTGCATATTCTGCACCAGTATCAGCAGCTTTCGCAGTATTTCTTGTATATCCATTCGGTCAGGGTTCTTTCTCAGACGGAATGCCTTTAGGTATCTCTGGAACATTTAACTTCATGTTTGTTTTCCAGGCAGAGCACAACATTCTTATGCACCCATTCCACATGGCTGGTGTTGCTGGTATGTTCGGAGGATCTTTATTCTCAGCTATGCACGGTTCACTTGTTACTTCATCTCTAATTAGAGAAACAACTGAGACAGAATCTCAGAACTACGGTTACAAGTTCGGACAAGAAGAAGAAACATACAACATCGTTGCAGCTCATGGCTACTTCGGTCGTTTAATCTTCCAATATGCAAGTTTCAACAACAGCAGAAGTCTTCACTTCTTCCTAGCTGTATTCCCAGTTGTTTGTGTATGGTTAACTTCAATGGGTATCTGCACAATGGCATTCAACCTTAACGGTTTCAACTTCAACCAATCAGTTGTTGATGCTAACGGTAAGATTGTTCCTACATGGGGTGACGTTCTTAACAGAGCTAACCTAGGTATGGAAGTAATGCACGAGCGTAATGCTCACAACTTCCCACTTGATCTAGCAGCAGCTGAGTCTACAACAGTAGCTCTTTCAGCTCCAGCTATTGGTTAAGCTTAAAGTTCTTATACTTAAAGGCCCCCTTCTAAAGGGGGCTTTTTTTTGTTTAATTTTCAATTGGTTTTATATAATGTTTATATATAGATAAAACATTTGATATTTCTATGAGTAGTAGTTTTGGAAAAATTTTTCGAGTGAGTACTTTCGGAGAATCTCATGGAGGAGCAGTTGGAGTTATTCTTGATGGTTGTCCTCCAAGGTTAAAAGTTGATATTAATTTTATACAGAGTGAGTTAGATAGACGCAGACCAGGTCAAAGCAAAATTACGACACCAAGAAATGAAGCTGATAAAATAGAGATTTTAAGTGGTTTAAAGGGAGGTTTAACACTTGGCACGCCAATCGCTATGTTGGTCAGAAATAAAGATCAAAGACCTAGGGACTATAACGATTTAAATCAGATTTTTAGGCCGTCACATGCAGATGGAACATATCACTTGAAATATGGAATTCAGGCCGGATCAGGAGGGGGTAGGGCTTCAGCGAGAGAAACTATTGGGAGAGTGGCAGGAGGTGCAATTGCAAAACAATTATTAGAAAAATTATTTAATACTGAGATCCTTGCTTGGGTAAAAAGAATTCATGATATTGACTCTAATGTTGATAAGCAAAGTATCTCAATGAGTAGAATAGATTCCAATATTGTTAGATGCCCGGACGAAAAAGTAGCGTTAAAAATGATCGAGAGAATTAAAAAATTACAGAAAGAGGGTGATTCTTGTGGAGGTGTTATTGAATGTCTAGTTAGGAATGTTCCATCGGGTTTAGGTATGCCTGTTTTTGACAAATTGGAAGCTGATTTGGCGAAAGCTTTGATGTCTTTGCCTGCGACAAAAGGTTTTGAAATAGGTTCAGGTTTTTCAGGAACATATTTAACGGGTAGTCAACATAATGATCAATTTATTTCCTCAGATGATATCGGGAAGCTTAAAACTGTTTCTAATAATTCGGGAGGAATTCAGGGTGGCATTAGTAATGGAGAGAATATTGAGATGAAGATAGCATTTAAACCAACAGCGACTATTGCTAAAGAACAGAGAACAATTAATGCTGAAGGTCAAGAAGTTTTGATGAAAGCTAAGGGAAGACATGATCCTTGCGTCTTACCAAGAGCAGTTCCTATGGTTGATTCAATGGTGGCTCTCGTCTTGGCGGACCATTTGTTATTACATCATGCTCAATGTGATCTAATCAAGTGAATTTATTAGTTTAATCTATTAATTGAAGTTTTATTTAAATCTGATTTTTCTTTAAGCCATTTGTATATTAATGGATCTATATCATTATTTTTAAAAGCCATTTCTCCGATTATGATGGACTTATAGCCTAAAGATTTATAGAGTTCTAAATCTTTTATGCAAAGGCCTCCAGCTGCAATAAAACTAATATTTTTATAATTAGTAATTTTTATTAAATTATCTATTTCTTTTATAGGGTAAATTTTTATAATTTTACAATCTGAATTTATTGCTTCTTGAAGATCTTTCATATTTTTGATACCAGGTATTAATATATGATTTTTTGACTTTGCATAATTATGAAGATCTTTGTCCCAATATCTCATCATTGAATAAGCTAATCCAATTTCTATAGACTCATCTATAGATTTTTTGTTTATGATAGATGCTGATCCTAGGAATAAATTTGGGAATTTTTTTTTGATTTCTGATAGATAACTCATCCAATTTTGACTATCACACCAACTTATTTCAAGATTTGTCAAACCTGCATTTATTAAATTTTCTATTTGTATATCTATTAATTGTTTTTGCTGTTGGTTTGATAAAAATTTTTTGTTTGATTTTATAAGTAAAAAAATAGATTCATTCTTTAGAGAATTAGAGAATGAATCTATTTTTTCTTTTAATATGATTAGTGATTGTTGTGAATCAGATGTAGCTAGCAACCTTTACCTCGGAGCGATTTAGTAAATCTTGAATATCTTCGGTATCAATTGTTTCTCTCTGTATTAGCATTTGAGCCATTTCGTCAAGAACACTTCTATTATCAGTGAGAACTTTTGTAGCTCTCTTGTAAGCATTATCTACAAGTTCTGAAACTTCAACGTCAATTGTTGCAGCTGTATCCTCAGAGAAATCTCTTGTTGAATTCATGTCTCTTCCTAGAAACATGCCTCCCTGAGATTGACCTAAAGCTACTGGTCCAATTTTTTCGCTCATACCAAACTTAGTAATCATCTGTCTGGCAACGTTAGCTACTTGTTGTAGATCGTTAGAAGCTCCAGTGGTTACTTCTTCTTCACCATAAACAATTTCTTCAGCAACTCTTCCCCCTAGAGCTACAGCCATTTGGTTTTGGAGGTAGGAGCGTGAATAAAGACCTGATTCCATTCTTTCTTCGCTTGGAGTAAAGAAAGTTAAACCTCCAGCTTGGCCTCTAGGGATGATAGAAACTTTTGCTACAGGGTCATAATCAGGCATTAAAGCACCTACAAGGGCGTGACCTGCCTCATGATAAGCAACTAGTTCCTTTTTCTTATCACTAATAACTCTGTCTTTTTTCTCTGGACCTGCCATTACCCTCTCTATAGCATCTCCAACCTCATTATTGCTTACTGTATCAAGATCTTTTCTTGCCGCAAGAATTGCAGCTTCATTAAGGAGATTCGCTAAATCTGCCCCAGTAAATCCTGGAGTTCTACGAGCTACTTTATCAAGATCAACATCTTTTGAAAGGGTCTTATCTTTTGCGTGAACATTCAAAATCTGAAGTCTTCCAGCGTAGTCAGGTTTATCTACTGTAACTTGCCTATCAAATCTGCCTGGTCTCATTAGAGCTGAGTCCAATACGTCTGGTCTATTAGTTGCAGCAACTATGATTATTCCTGAGTTACCCTCAAAACCATCCATTTCGGTTAAGAGTTGATTTAATGTTTGCTCTCTTTCATCATTTCCTCCTCCCATGCCAGCTCCTCTTTGCCTTCCAACTGCATCAATTTCATCGATGAAAACTATACAAGGTGCATTTTTCTTGGCTTGTTCAAATAAATCTCTAACTCTACTCGCACCAACTCCAACAAACATTTCTACAAATTCAGAACCTGATATAGAAAAAAATGGAACACCCGCTTCCCCCGCTACTGCCTTGGCAAGTAAAGTTTTACCTGTTCCTGGAGGTCCAACAAGGAGTACCCCTTTTGGTATTTTTGCTCCTACAGCAGTAAATCTATCTGGGCTTTTAAGAAAATCTACAACTTCGGTTAATTCTAATTTTGCACCTTCTACACCGGCTACATCAGTGAAAGTTACTTGTGTAGATGGTTCCATTTGAAGTCTGGCCTTACTTTTACCAAAGCTCATTGCGGGATTGCCACCACCAGCACCACCGCTTTGAGATCTTCTGAATAAAAAGAAAAGACCACCTATCAGTAAAACAGGGAAAATTAGACTACTGATAGCTTGCTGCCAAGGATTTGCTAGTTTAGTTGGTGAAACAGCGATATCTACATCATTTTCGGTTAGGATTTTTAGTAAATCTTTATCAGGGGCAAGATTTACCTCAGATCTACTCCCATCATTCTCAACTACCTGAGCTGTACCATTATCTGGGGATATTAAAACTCTGCTTATCTCTTTATCTTGAACAGCTTCAATAAAATCACTGTATCTCAATGTCTTAGTAGAATTCTCGGTTCTAGGTGTATCAAAAAGAGATGTACCTATAAAGATGACTGTAATAACAGCTAGAACGTATAGTCCTACGTTTCTCCAACGTTTGTTCACAATAAAAAATCTTTTAATACATATATGATACTAACAATAAATCAATATTAAGACTCTCTTAGTACATCCACTACACTTTTAAAAGCAAACCATTCTGGTATTTGATCGCCATTTCTTAATTTTTTTCTAAATTCTGTACCACTTAGTTTCATAATTTGATAATCATTTTCTTTAGCTTCTTCTGCTGTTATGTAGCCTTTTTCTGAAGTGTATACGAGATTTTTTGAGGGTACGGTCTGCATCATTAATTCACTAGCACATTTATTGGCAAAGTCTTGAGCATCATAAGGTCCATAAAAATCTTCACCTGTCGTAGAGGACTTACATCCTGCCATATCTCTACCGATTATGAAATGTGTACAACCATAATTTCTTCTTATGATCATGTGCTGAAGAGCTTCTCTTGGTCCAGCCATATGCATTGAATATGGAAGAAATGCCCACTTTATGGAGTTATTTGAAATCTCTTCTTCTAATTTCTTGTAGGTGAGATATCTAACTTTTCCTGGTATGTCATCCTGTTGAGTCGGTCCGCAGGTTGGATGTACTAAAACAACCGAATCTAGTGAGACATTCTCTGATTTTAGTGCATTAGTAAATAACTCATAATGAGCTCTGTGAATGGGATTCCTACATTGAAAAGCAACAACGTCATAATTTGCGGGTAATGAATTTCTTACTTCTTTAGGAGTTTTACAAGGAAAATCTCTTTTGGGAAGCTCTAACCCATAAATTTTTCCTCCAACATAGAATCTACCTCTTTCATTAAAAATCATCTTTACCGCAGGATGATCTAAAGAATTGGTACCATAACAAAACTTTGCCTCAATAGATTTATCAGGTTCCCATTTGGAATTTACTTGGATAATTGCTAGCTTTTGTTTTTTATAAGTTAGTAATATTTTTTCACCCTCTTTAATTTCTAAATTATTTGTATCTAAGACAATCGGTAACCCAAAGAGTCTACCTTCATTGTCCCTATGACTTTTTATTACAGATTCATAATCTTTTTTATCCATAAAACCTTCTAGCGGAGAAAAAGCTCCCACCATTAAAAGTTCTAAATCGCACGCATTCCTCTCACTACATTCATGTTCATAGGAAACTTCAGAAAGAATTTTTCCTCTAAGCGTCTCATTTTTAATAATTAATTCTTTTAATTTTCCTCCATACGGGGGTATTAGTCCTTGCGAATCTCTTTTAGATTCTTGGTATGCTTTCATTATTTTAGTTTCATTAATTTAAATAAAAAAAAGAGGGTACTAAACCCTCTTTTTTGATGTTGTTGAGATTAAGCTTTCCTTCCGTAAAGTTCACCAATTATCTTTACATCAAGAGGGTCTTTTGATCCCATATCTGTATCAGATGGCTGAATAGCTACAAAAGTTCCTGCAAATTCATCTGTATCAGAGTCAACGTTATTGATTGACAATGTAACTACTCCAGTGCCATTAACATCAACCTTTATATTTTCTTTGGCAAGTTCTTCATCATCTCCTCCAAGAGCAACTAATCCTTGAGCATATTCAACACCTGTATTTTTAGCTCTTGCCTTGGGATCTAAAAAATCACCAGTTCTATAATTAGGTGTAAATGTTGAACCACTTAGCTCAGTGCCAGGCTCAATGGATGAGGGCAAGTCTGCAGTTAAATCTTTTGCTGAAAAAGCAAATGGCACTTCTAATCCCCCAGGAGTTAAAACAGTAATTAATTGAAAATCAATGCCGCCCTTTTCAGTGAATGTTCCTGAGTCTATATCACCATAAACTTCAGTTACAGTTGTATTATTTCTTGGACTTATAATTTTTGTAGCTACAAATTCTGCGGCTTTTCTTTTAGTTCCAGGAACTTTTACATATACTTCTGTCGGATGCATGCAAATTCCCTTTAAAGAATCTCCATTGCCTAGAGATATTGATCCAAGTAAAGAAGAATCTAATGTGGGGCAATCATTAGCTTTTCCAGTATTAACAACGTCTGTAAATTGGGCATTGCCTCTCTCTGAGAAGGCGTATGTTTTATCTGAGATAAAAGCAAAAGTTAAACAAAGTGAGATAACAAAAGCTAAGAAAGAACGAATTCGCATAATAAAATTTTAATAAAGTTCCGTGACTGCTGGTAAGTGATTACCTTAGAAATGTTTAGTACGGATATTACAAGGGAAAGAGGGATAAAACTTAATGTTTTAAATTCTCGAAATAACCCGTAATTTTTTTAAATTTTAGACAAAAGTAATTGTAAGCTATAGAAGGTTTTTTAATGGGTAAGATTACAAAAAAATACAAATACAATATTCATGGTTTTTTGTTTAATGAAATAATTTTGTCAATTAGGTTATTTGCTAAATAAATTTTTGATGTCTTTTCAAAGTACTGAAACATATCTTTTTTATCAAATAACCATCCCTCATTTGCTGATAAAGAACCAAATCCTTGGTCTTTAATGTCAATTGGATTGGCAAAAATAAAATCACAACCTTTGTATTTAATTTTCTCTTTGATTTTTTTTCTTGCATTTGAAATTGGTCCAGTAAAAGCACAAAAACCTACAAAAACTTGATTTTTTTTCTTTGATTCACTGTTTTTTCTTAGGATGTCAGGAATTAGTTCTATGTTGTTTCTGAAGAAATCTTCAAAATCACTTTTTGAAATTTTTAAAAAACTTTTATTGGGTATTGTAAAATCTGCCACAGCAGCATTCATTATAAAAAAATCACAATTAGAAATTTCTTTTTGTATCAATTGACTTAACTCAGCACTCGTTTCAATTTGATATCTTTTGATACCTTGTTTAATATCCATATCAGTTGTTAATGGACCATGAATAAATTTGACATTGGCTCCCCTAAATCTTGCTACTTGAGCAAGCATAAGACCCATAGTACCTGAACTGTTATTTGATATCTTTCTGGCGGCATCAATTTTTTCCGAGGTACCACCACCTGTTATCAAAAATTCTTTATTAACTAAATCTCTTTGAAAAGGTAATTTATTTTGTGAAAGTATAAAAGTTATAGCCAAATGTATTATGTCGTTTGGTGCTATTTTCCCAATTCCTAATTCATCACAAGCTAAAAGACCTTCACTTGGCTTGAGAAGTAAAACATTATCGTAAGATTCAATAAGTTCATAATTTTTCTGCACACCTCTATTGAGCCACATTTTTGTATTCATTGCAGGTGCTGCAATTACAGGTTTATCATTAGCAATCAAAATACTAGATATTATCCCCTGAGCATTCCCGGTAGCCCATTTTGAGAGAGTTGTAGCAGTCAATGGCGCTAATACTAAAACATCAGCCCAATCGCACAATTCTATGTGAAGAGGCTTTGATTGATAATCAGACCATTGGTCCTTGTCCAAAACGCACTTATTTCTACTAAGTGTAGAAAGTGAAATTGGTTGAACTAATTTTTCTGCATTCTCAGAAAGTACGCATTTCACTTCAAAATCATTCTTTACTAATTTGCTAACTAATAATGGTATTTTTACAGCTGCAATACTTCCAGTAATCAATACAAGAACCTTAATTTTTGGTTCTCCTCTATTAGTTTTCATCAAAAGGTTCCTGATCAAGAAGATGATTGTAATTAGTTGTTAGTTCTGGTCTGTTTATTGCCAGAGCTCTCAATAGATGCCAATCTTTTAAACCGTCAAATGGAGAATTGTAATTGTCATCTTCTAATCTTTTGGCAAGTTCATAGGTCATTTCTTCATTAAAGGAACCCACAAGCTCTTCAGTTATTTTTTCGTTGGCAATAAATTCCATATTGAATTTTTCTCAATACCTTTCTTATAATAAGTCGTCATGAAATTAATTTGTATCTAAATAAGCAGTAAATTATCTATAGGAGTTTTAAAATTTCTCTAAGTTTGAAATTAAGTCAACTAAATTGTCTTCATTTTCAATCATAAATCTTTAAATTCTCTACTAAAAAATTTTTTACTTAATATAGATTTATTGAAACTTTATCATGTCACAAGCTAAAAAAGAGCAAATAGTTACTCATTTAAGGTATTTAAGACAGGAGTTAAGAGAGATGCATTTAGGTATTCAAGATGATGGCCTTTTTCCTGAACCTGGAGAACTTAGAGGTGTTCTAGCTCAAATGGAAGTATTACTTGAATTAGTTGAAACCAACCCTAAATTGAAATCAAATCCAGATACTATTATCTAAGTTTTTTTATAAAAAAATGGTTACCAAACCACAAAAAACTAAATTTCAGAAATTAATTATTGAAAACTTTGAGACTTTAAGCATTTGGGCTTTAAACCCATGGCGTAGATATTCTTTGGCATTAACAATCCTTCTTGTCGGTTATTTTTTGGGTAGTTCTCTTGGAATGATAAGTGCTGTTGTTGAAATTGTGGATCCAGTAGGGGCGTTTCTTTCTGTTTTATTTATAGAAATTCTGATTCAGTTTAGACGAAGATTTCGCCTTGAAAGAGGAAAAAAAGTATTAGTTTTGCTAATTGACTCATTAAGATTGGGATTGCTTTACGGATTTTTTACGGAAAGTCTTAAATTACTCTAAATCTATTTATTGATCTTACTTACAAGATAAAGTAATGCCATTCTTATAGGAATTCCATTTGAGACTTGATTTTGAATTAAGCAATTTGGATATTCATCAACTATTCTGCTACTTATTTCAATTCCCCGATTAATTGGGCCAGGATGAAGTATGGGGATTTCTTTTTTATTATAGGAAATTCTTTCTGGAGTCAAACAGTAATTATCACTGTATGAACTGAGGCTACTTAATGAATTCTCTATCATGCGTTCCTTTTGTAATCTTAAAACAATCACTCCGTCAGCCTGCTCAATTGAATCATTTAATGATCTTGAAATTGTAATGGAACCTCTTGATGGGATTGGATCATCAAGCTGATTAGGAGGAAGTATTCTTACAAAATCTTGAAATTCTTCAGGTATTAGTGTTGGCGGACCACATAAGATAATATTTGCTCCAAATGCCGTTAGAGCCCAAAGATTTGATCTCGCTACTCTTGAATGAATTACATCACCGATTATCAAAATATTTTTAGAATTTAAAACTTTTGGGTTTAGTAATTTTGGAGAGAAGAATTTGATTAATGTGTAAAGATCTAGTAATCCTTGGCTTGGATGGCTATGCAAACCATCTCCAGCATTTACTACTGATGTTTCTAAATTTAATTTATCCAGTTTTTTGGAAATCTCTAGAGGTATATGACTTGATGAATGCCTAATAATTAAAATATCTGAGCCCATCGCAGCATATGTAAGTGCAGTATCTATATGCGTTTCTCCTTTACTAAGAGAACTTGATGAAGGAGAGAAGCTTTGGACATCCGCAGAAAGCTTTTTTGCAGCAAGCTCAAAACTATTTTTCGTCCTTGTACTATCCTCAAAAAAGATAGATGTAATCAAACTTCCCTGTAAAGCAGGGATCTTTTTTGTTCCTGCATTATTCAGTGAATTAAATCTTTCAGCCAGATCAAAGACAGATTTATAATCCTCTATCGAGAAATTTGAAAGTGTCAGGATGTGTTTGTGATGCCAATTTCCCATTATTTGGTTGATGGTAAAAAATTTTTTAAATCAGGATTTTTGTCACCTTTCTCTCTTTTACTAATACTTCTACTATTTTTCAGATACCAACGCCATTTTATATTTTTTGCCTTAGATATGCCAATTCTTGTTGTTTGCACTAAGTCTTTTTTTTCTATTAATTGGTCAGAACTACTTATCCAACACTGATTATTATCAAGAATCTCTAAAGAATTAAATTTTTCATTAATATCAAATATCCTTGTAACTAAACCAGGACCTGATGCTGTTCTCTCATTTCTATTTGGAATATAAACTGATCTTATAAGCACGCCACTAGCAAAATTTTCTCTATCTGTTACTACATTCAAGCAATGATGGATGCCATATGATTTGTAAATATAAAATCTTCCTGGTTTTCCAAACAATACTTTATTTGAATCAGTCAACTTCTTGAATCCATGACATGCCTCCTCTTCTTGTGAATAAGCTTCAGTTTCTACGATAATCCCTTTTAAAAGTCCTTTTTGAAAGTTGTTTTTAATAAGGTAACAACCTATTAAATCTGGCGCCACTAATTTGGAGTGCCGATAAAAAAAATTTTTATGAAAAGGGTTTTTAATTATTTAAAATTTATCTAATTTTATTTTTAGCGGCCAAATACTGTTAAGTCTAGTTTTTAATCATATATTTACTTTTTTATGTGGTTTAAAGTAAAAAATATCAAATGTTTGCAAAATATCGTTCTTATTATTCACCATTACTTCAGAAACTATTAAAATTGAAGTAATGCAATTTTAATAATTTCTGTAAACATGAAACGAATTAGTAGGGATGAGGTAAAAAAAGTTGCTGAATTAGCAAGGCTAGAGTTGAATGAAAATGAGATCCATAATCATGCAAATCAATTAGAAAAAATTTTGGATTACATTAAACAACTGGAGAAAATAAATACGGATGATGTTCCATGCACAACCAGGGCCATCGAAGTAGTCAATGTTTTAAGGAAAGATGAAAAAAAAGATTTTGCAAATGTTGAACAATTATTAAATCTAGCCCCTTCAAGAGAAAAAAATTTTTTTAAAGTTCCAAAAATTATTAGTGATTAGGTTAGTTCCTTCCTATAGAAGTATTGTTTATTATTTTCAGTAAGACTTTTTTGATTTTCAAGCTTGGATAGAGATTAATTAACTTTCTGAGCTTTCCTTTTTTATTAGTGTGACTTCTTACGCCGATAAGTAAATCATAAATAAAATTATATGTATCTTCTTTGGTTTCAAAAATGCCAACTCTTTGTGGAGATCCCTTCATATCCAGTAAAGGTTTAGTTTTCTCATAAGCAATTTTGTATTCAAACCATGGAATAGAAGGCCAAAGGTGATGGATTAAATGGTAATTTTGACCCATTATGAGAATATTCATAAATTTGCTTGGATAGACTCTTGAATTTATCCATTTGTTTCTTGAACGAAATGGTCTGTGCGGTAGATAATCAAAGAAAATGCCAAGCGTTACCCCTACCATAAGTGCAGGACCAAACCATAAATTATAAATAAGATTCATAAAGTCAAATTTCAATCCAGCCAAGATCAATGTTATAAATATTGATCTCTCTATACCCCACTGAAGTAATTCATATTTTCTCCAGAGTTTTTTTTGAAAGAAAAATATTTCATGGTAAAAAAATCTTGGTGCAATGAGCCAAATTGGACCAAAAGTGCTAACAATATGATCAGGATCTTTTTTAGGGTCATTCACATGGATATGGTGTTGTAAATGAACTCTGGTAAAAACTGGAAAACTAAAGCCTAGTAATATTGCAGACCCATGACCCATAGCTTGATTAATCCAAGGTACAGGGTGAGCAGCTTTGTGACATGCATCATGTATGACAGTCCCCTCTATATGTAGAGCTAAAAAAGCAGTAGCAACTAATAATGGGAGAGGCCAAACTCCCCTATACCATTGCCAAATACTTATAAATGCTAAGAAATAACCACCAAAGAAGAGAACTAATGTGGGGTTCCAAAAATTTGGTGGATCAATATAGTTTTTAATCTCCCTCTGCCAATTAAATGTCTTAGAGGAATTGGTTAGAAAGTTCTTATTTTTAATTGTTGAATTAGAAATTGTCTCAATAAATCTATGATTAATATAACCAATTATTTAGGTTGGCTGCATAAAAATAAAATATTATCTGGATTTATAGAGAATAATCTCTTTCATATGTGTCAAATTTATTCTCTTAAGTAATAATCCTTTTAAGTATACCTTTGCTAAACTAAGATTTATGTTGTGCGGTCGTGGCGGAATTGGTAGACGCGCGAGTTTTAGGTACTCGTATCTTCGGGTGTGGGAGTTCAAGTCTCCCCGACCGCAGTTTTGAAAAATTTAAACTAAAGAATTTTTTATTTATAAAAATTGCTTTTTGACTATACTCAAGAAAAAGTGATTTGAAATTGTGGCTGTTTTTTTAGGTTCTTTTTATATCTTTTTGGGAATTATTTTTTTAATTGTTCCACTAATTTATCTTGAACTAGGCAGACCAAAAGATTTAATAAAAGGAGGTTTAAATTTAATTATTGGAGTAATATTGCTCCTTAAAGAAAGAATCTTTAGTCCTTTAGATTACTTAATTTTAATATTAACAAGTATTTTAATTATTTTTTTTGCATTGGAAATTTGTTCTATGCGATGGAACCAACTAACTGATAATGAAAGAAATAAATTAAAAACTTTAGTTGAATTTAAAAAAAATATTTCCATAATTTGTGAGGCTACTTTACTTTTAAAGAGAAATTTCTCGAATATTTTGAATTTAAAAAGATTTGGACAAACTAATAAAAATTTAATTAAAAAAAAATGGGTTAGGGATGTTGAAAATGGTAAGATAGATAACTCTACCGAAAATAATTTAGTTAAATTAGAAATGCCAAAAGAAATGACAGCTCAATTCAAAGATGATGTTTTAGAAGAGAAAAATAATTAAAACCGATTTCATTAAAAAAATTTTTATATATTTCTATGGAAACTCAAAATAATTCAAAAAAAAATTCAGCTTTTTCTTATAAGGACACTTTAAATTTATTAAAAACTGATTTCTCAATGCGCGCAAATTCGGCAATAAGAGAGCCTGAAATTCAGGAAATTTGGTCCAAAAATAATATTGATTTGGAATTAGGATCAAATAATAAAGGTAAAAATTTTACTTTGCATGACGGTCCGCCTTATGCAAACGGCCCCTTACATATGGGGCACGCTTTGAATAAAGTTTTGAAAGACATAATAAATAAGTACAAAACCTTGAGAGGATTTAAAGTCCATTTTGTACCAGGATGGGATTGTCATGGACTGCCAATAGAATTAAAGGTTTTACAAAATCTAAAAACTCAAGAAAGGAACAATCTGGATTCTTTAGAGCTGAGAAAAAAAGCAACAGATTACGCCAAAATGCAAATAAACAACCAACTTATAGGTTTTAAAAGATGGGGCATTTGGGGAGATTGGGATAACCCATATTTAACTCTAAGAAAAAGTTACGAGTCTGCTCAGATTGGAGTTTTTGGCAAGATGTTTTTAAATGGTTACATATATCGAGGCTTGAAACCTGTTCATTGGAGTCCAAGTTCTCGAACAGCACTAGCTGAAGCTGAACTTGAATACCCTGAAGAGCACTATTCCATAAGTGTTTATGTAAAACTAAATGTAACGAAATTATCTGAACAAATTCTTTTAAAATTTAAGGAGACAAATCTGAATGAACTTTTATTCGTAAATTTAGATGACTTATATATTTCTATATGGACCACAACTCCATGGACATTACCAGCTAATGAAGCAGTTGCAGTGAATCCAGAAATAAATTATATTTTTGCTTCTGATCAAGAGAAAAATATTTATATTTTTGCTAAAAATTTACTCTCCGATTTGAGCGAAAAATTTAAAAGAGATTTTAAAGTTTTATTGGAAATTAAAGGTTCAGATTTAGTCGGTATTAAGTATCAACATCCGACAAAAAATAAAATTTGTAATATAGTAATTGGCGGTGATTACATAACTACTGAAACAGGTACTGGGTTAGTTCATACTGCTCCAGGACATGGTATGGATGATTTTATTGTTGGGCAAAAATTTAAACTTCCAATAACTTGTATTGTTGATGAAAAAGGTAATTTGAATGATGAAGCTGAAAAATTTAGAGGATTAAATGTTCTAAAAGATGCAAATGATATGGTTATTGAGTATTTGGATAAAAATAACTCACTTCTTTTAAAAGAAAAATACAAGCATAGATACCCCTATGATTGGAGAACTAAGAAACCCACAATATTTAGGGCTACAGAACAATGGTTTGCTTCTGTAGAAGGATTTAGAGATTTAGCTCTAAATTCGATTGATGATGTTGAATGGATGCCAATTACTGGTAAAAAAAGAATTTATTCAATGGTTGTGGGGAGAGGGGATTGGTGCATTTCTAGGCAGAGGTCATGGGGAGTCCCAATTCCAGTCTTTTATGAAAAGAACGGGAAAGAAATATTATTAAATAATGAGACTATCAATCATATACAAAATTTATTCAAAGAGTTTGGAGCTGATATTTGGTGGGAGTGGGAAGTAGCAAAATTGTTACCAGAAAAATATAAAGATAAATCTGATTGTTGGGAAAAAGGATTAGATACTATGGATGTTTGGTTTGATTCTGGATCAAGTTGGGCCGCAGTTTGTGAGCAAAGGCCGGAATTAAAATATCCCGCTGATCTATATTTGGAAGGATCTGATCAACATCGAGGATGGTTTCAGTCATCTTTACTGACATCAGTAGCCGTAAATAAAATTCCTCCTTATAAAAAAGTGTTAACTCATGGATTTGCATTAGACGAAAATGGAAGAAAAATGAGTAAATCTTTGGGTAACGTTGTGGACCCAAATATTATTATCAATGGTGGACCTAATAAAAAAAATCAGCCTGCTTATGGTGCAGACGTATTAAGGCTTTGGGTAAGTTCTGTAGATTATTCGGTTGACGTACCAATTGGTTCTAATATTTTAAAACAATTATCGGATGTTTATAGAAAAGTAAGGAATACTGCAAGATATCTTTTAGGAAATATTCATGATTACAATCCAGTTGGCGACAATATTGAGATTGATAAGTTGCCTATATTAGATAAATGGATGCTAAATAGGCTGTTTGATGTATCCGATCAAATAACAAAAGCATATGAGAATTATGAATTTTCCAAATTTTTTCAAATTTTGCAAAGTTTTTGTGTTGTAGATTTATCGAACTTTTATTTGGATATTGCTAAAGATAGGTTGTATGTGAGCGCAAAAAGTCAGTTTAGGAGAAGATCATGTCAGTTTGTCATGTCTCAAATTGTAGAAAATTTAGCCATTTTTATTTCTCCAGTGCTTAGTCATATGGCTGAGGATATTTGGCAAAATATTCCATATCCAGTTAAGGAAAAATCGGTATTCCAAAGAGGTTGGCCAAATTTCCCTGAGTCATGGATTAACTCTGATTTGGATGAACATATTGGTAATTTAAGAAAATTGAGAGTAGAAATTAATAAAGCAATTGAAGTATGTAGGAATAAACAAATAATTGGAGCGGCATTAGAAACGCAAGTTAATTACCTACCTTCAAATGATGCAATGAGAAAATCACTTGCTTGGCTTGATAAATTAGGAAATAATGAAGTTGACTCTTATTGTGATTGGTTAATAATTTCCAAGTTTAATCAGGTAACAACTTTATCTAAAGAGTGTCTAATTACAGATAATAATCAATTCGGAACCATCCAAATACTTAAAGCTAAAGGGCAAAAATGTGCAAGATGTTGGCACTATGAAGAGGAAACTGTTAACGGGATTGAAAATACAATATTGTGTAAAAGATGTGCAAATATTATTAGCTTTTAAATTAAGTTTCAAATCCATTCTTTTTCATCAAGAAAACAAATAGGACTTTCTCTTCCTTTTAAAAACTCATTTGATCTATTTGTAAGAGGTGCTTTATATAGAAAAGATTCTGTAAAGTAATGGTTAAATTTGATAACCGACTTCTCTGAATCTATCTCAATTGGATGAGTAGTAGAACTACTAAAACCTTTATAGATAATTATTTCTAGAAATTCTTTGGAATCATTTTTTAATAGATAACCATGAAGCTTTAAAAGTCTATTAGGGAAACTTGAACTTATATTTTCTAAATTTCTTATTAAATTATTACTTTCCATAATTTGAAAAACCAGAATCCCTCCCATTTTTTGGTAGTTTAATTAATGCCCACTGTAATAAACCTAAAAAATATATCGTTAATCCAAATAATCCTAAGAAGTTTGCTACAGGCTGAGAAAAGCTAGCTCCAAATAAAAAACTGAATAAACTCTTTATTATTAGATATAGATTCGTAGCAGGTTTTAACCAAATTTCACATTCTTCTGTATTAATAAAATAAATACATCTAATATTATTAAAACTTTGAATTAAGAAATTTAAAGATAAGAAAGTTAAAGACCATCTCCATACTTTTGTGGTAGTACTTAATGCATGAGGAAATTGATACTCTCTCAATTCTTCATTTATATCATTCCAGAACCATACAGAAATTGTCATTAATAGCAAAGAAATATTTGTAATCAAAAGTGCATAATTTTGTTTTCCAATTAAGAGAAAAAGACTTATAAAAAATAGTATAGATATCTTCCAATAATTTGATAGAAGTTTCGTAATAGCGAGACTTTTGTTTTTTATAGACCATATAAATATTGTTAATGGGATTCCTAAAATAAAAATTGATGAAAGTTGAAAAGATAGCCATATAGATAGTTGATTTAGAATGTTCAAAACTTTTTATTTAAAACATATAATTATTAAACATCAATCACCCACTTATAGACTTAATATTGACATAGTTATGAACAATAGAACTTTTTATTCAGATAAATACTTTCAATTTTTATGAGACAACATGTAAATCCACTTGGTAAAAATTTCCTAAGATCTTTTCCAATACCTGCATTGGAAGAGATTTTTGAGAATCCAAGACTACCGCTTCACTTAGATATCGGTTGTGCTGCAGGAGACTTTTTATTTGATTTAGCGATAAGCAGTACAAATTGGAATTATCTAGGAATTGAGATTAGGGAGAAATTAGTGGTTAATGCAAATCTAAAAATAACAAAACTTGAAAAAAAGAATTTATTTTATGCATATGGGAATGCAAGTAATATTTTTGATCACTCTAAAAAAAATATACTGAACTTTACTAATAGTATTTCTTTTTATTTTCCTGATCCATGGTTTAAAAAAAAACACTATAAGAGACGTGTAATTCAACCAAAATTAATTAACACCCTTTCAAATTCTTTGAAGAGAGGATCTTTGATATTTATTAAAACTGATGTTAGAGAACTTTATGATTATATGGAATTCACAATCACAGAGGATAAAAGTTTTAAGAAATTGCCTTATAGTGATTTTTTATACTCTGATAGCTTTAATCCCTATAAAACTCAAACGCCTAGAGAAAAATATGTAAAGTCAAATGAACTTATGATTTTTGAAAGTATTTATAGAAAAATTTAAATCAAAAATGTTTTGATAGTTGATTTATTTTGGTTTGAAGCTCACTTGTGATTTTTCTTGATAAATGATCTACCATTGTTAAACTTTCTGCTTCAACTAAAATTCGTAAAACAGGTTCTGTACCGCTTGGCCGGATATAAATTCTACAATCTTTATTTTTATTAATCGATAATTTATCTATTGTTTCATTAAGGTAATTCTTATTTGAATTGCTAATTTTTTTATAATCAAAGTTTAAGCCAATATTTGATAGTTTTTGAGGGTATGGAATGAAACTTGTTCTAAACCAAGAAGTTAAACTAATTTTTTTCTTTTTGCAGAATTTTGAAATTTGAATAGCTGTTAATATCCCATCACCACAAAAATTATTTATTTCTGAAAGTATATGTCCAGATTGTTCACCTCCTAATACAGCCTTTTTATTTTTTATTGCCTCGAAAATGAACTTGTCTCCAACTTCAGTTCTAAATAAGATTCCTCCAAGATTATTCCAGTTCTTCTCAAATCCTAAATTCGCCATTTGTGTTGATATTATAGTCCTATTTACAAGTACTTTTTCTCTCATAAGTTCTCTGCCCCAAAGAAAAAGTATATGATCGCCATCCAAGATATTCCCTTTTGAATCTATTCCAATTACTCTATCGGCATCTCCATCAAAACCAAACCCCATATCAGCATCGTTATCTTTGATGGCTTGAATTAATGGTGTTAAAAAAGTTGAGCCACAATGCAAATTAATTTTCCGCCCATCTTTTTCTTTGTTTATGACCTTAACATCTGCACCTAGATTTTTAAAAATCTTTTCTGCACAAGTAGTTGCTGAACCATAACAGGTGTCTAAAATTATTTTTAAACCTTCTAAAGTTTCATCTCCCATAGTAAGAATTATGCCTTCAATGTATTTATCTAATAGATTTTTATTAGGGACTGAAGAGATATTTACTTTGGTATTAAATTTATTAATATCAGTCTTTTCAATTATTAATTGAATATTATTTTCTAAATTGTTAGGGATTTTTTCACCTTTTTCATCAAAAATTTTAATACCATTGTATTCAGGAGGATTGTGACTAGCCGATATCATAATTCCACTACTAAATTTTTCTTTTTTGATTAAAAAAGGAATAGCAGGAGTAGGACAAATTCCAATATTAACGAATTTTTTTCCTGCGGCATTAATACCATTAGCTATTGCAGCGAATAAAATTTCTCCACTTATTCTTGTATCCCTACCGATGATAATTGGATTATTATTTTTTAAAGTAGTTCCTAAAGCATACCCAACCTTAAAAGCCAGTGAATATGTTATTCCTTTCCCAAATTTTCCTCTTATTCCATCAGTACCAAATATAGATTGCATATTGTTTTACAACAAGAACAAGTGTCTTACTGTTATGGGTCTAACTTATATTATCATTGAATAAAAGTAAACTAAATAATCTCGATACTTTTTTTATTTATATAGAATTAGATAAACTAATGACGCAATCTGGTAATAAACAAACACTTCTAAATTTCTCTCAACAATCAATATTGTTAGTTTTTATTGCACTAATGGTTATATCAGTAGTTTGTTTTAAAAATATTTTTTTTAAATCTTCTTTGCTACTCAAAAACTTCGGTGAATCATCCATTGATCCTGAAATAGCTTTTACTAATAACAAACCAACTTTTCTTGAATTTTATGCAGAATGGTGCGAAGTATGCAAGGAAATGGCCCCGAAAGTATCAGATTTTAAAAAAGAATATGAAGCTGACGTTAATTTTGTTTTTTTAAATGTTGATAACCAAAAATGGGAAAAATATATTAGAAAATTTGATGTTAACGGAATTCCGCAAATAAATATTTTTGATAATCAAGGTAATCTAGAGAAAACTTTTCTTGGTAAACAAGATGAAAATATCATAAGAAATACTCTTGAAAATATTAATGATAATTTGGGCGATAATTTAAAAATATCAAGTAAAAATTTTTCAACAATAAATGAAAATAATAATTATCAAATTTCTCCTCGTAGTCATGGATAAAACTACCAGTTAAGTGATTTTGATACTGTAGGAAAACTATTTTTGAATATAGATTTGCAACTTAACGCTATATTTTTATGTTCCTCTTGCGTACCATGAGCGGACCTCAGATTAATATAGTGAATCCATGATCTGCATGAACCAGACATGTAGATCCTTGTTGGGGTTGCTAAAGGTAGTACAAACCTTGCACACTCTTTAGCAATGCCTTCATTCAGTAACTCTTCATAGAGGTTTGATGCTTGCTTGAAATGATCAGCAATTTTTGACTTAAATTTTTCTTTAATTTCATTTGGCAAATCAGAGATTGAGTTTTGTCTATTTTTTAAATCTTGTCTTCTTAGTTCTGGTAATGGTATGTTTCCTAATTGAGAACTGTCTGCATATCTTTGAGAAAATTCTTGGAATGTAAATGATCTATGCCTCAAGATTTGGGCAGCTATACCTCTCGTAGT
The DNA here is from genome assembly GCA_003212175.1 of Prochlorococcus sp. AG-449-P16. Taxonomy (GTDB): domain Bacteria; phylum Cyanobacteriota; class Cyanobacteriia; order PCC-6307; family Cyanobiaceae; genus Prochlorococcus_A. The sequence continues at coordinate 55,235 of QCQN01000002.1, read as the reverse complement.
TTCAATTTGCAAAGTCATAAAAGATTGTTCAAAAACACTCCAATGTTCATGTTTTATGCAATAACTTAATAATCTAGAATAATCATCATTATCCTGATTTTTTGGATTACTGACTCTAGCAATATAAGCCATAGTTTTTTCAGCATTAGGGGTTAGTGAAATTAGTTCTACTTTACTCATCTTAAATTTTTGCTAGAGTCACTTTTTCTGGTTGATTTTGATATTTTCCTTTCCTATCTTCATAAGTTGTAGAACAAGGATCTCCCTCAAAAAATAGTAATTGACATATTCCTTCATTTGCATAAATTCTGCAATCAGCACCTGAACTATTGCTGAATTCTAATGTAAGATGACCTTCCCATCCTGCCTCTGCAGGTGTTGTATTAACTATTATTCCCAAGCGTGCATAAGTACTTTTTCCAATACAAATTACAGTTATATTTTCTGGAACTTTCATTTTTTCGAGAGCTACTCCTAATCCATAAGAGTGAGCAGGCAAAATGAAAAATTCTCCATCTTCATCTTTATGGAGTGCGGTTTTTTCCAAATTATTAGGATTAAATTTTTTGGGATTCATAACAGTTCCCGGTATATGTTTAAATATTAAAAATTCTTTAGAGGAAAGCCGTAAATCATAACCATAAGAGGAGCATCCATAACTTAATACTGCGTTTTTCTTGTCAGCAGGGTCTAGATGTCTTATTAAATCGGATTGAAAAGGATTTATCATTCCTTTTGATGCTTCCTGATTTATCCAAAGATCATTTTTCAGCATAATTTTTATGAACGGAGTTCTGTGATTTGATCAGCCATTAATAAGAAATTTTTAGGAATGGATGTACCAGTTAGGATTACATCTCCAGAAATAAATCGGTTCTCAAGTGTTGAAATCAAATCATCAGTCTTAATAATGTTCATCTCAATTGCCAAAAAAATTTCATCAAGGATGACTTGGTCATATTCTCCAGTAAGCAATTCTTTCTTGCAATAATCCCATAATTCTCTAACAGAGTTATTTATCAAATTTGATAAATTTTTGTCATTTAATATATCTTCAGGATCATATTGATCATATGAATTGGCTGATCTTATCCATTTGAGATTATTACAAAGTTTTTGAGCATTGTTTATACCTTGTCTTACTCCTCCTTTCATTAATTGCACTAAAAGAACTTTCCTTCCTAAAGCCGCATTTCTGAGAGAATCTCTAATAATGTTAGAGTAACTTCCTCTATAGGAAGATTGGTAAATCTGTATTTGACCATTTTGTCTAAGCCTTTTTAATTTGAATTCGTTTTCATTATTTTTTGCAAAATTTAAAGCTTGATTTTTATTTGTTGAATAACTATTGGACGAACTTACTACCACTACTTTAGTTGACTTATTCTAGATTCAGTATAATTACAATTTAAGTACGCTGCATATAGTGTAATTTTACTTAAAAAAGCTATTATTTACAAAAATATTTTCAGTAGTAAGCTTTAAAAAAAATATGACATTTTAAAATTGTTATTATTGATACAAGATTTTTCTAGCCGTCTCCTTAAATTTTTTTAATAGTGTAGATATTTATGTTACCGTCTTCAAAAGGGTTCAACCGCTTAAATTCAAAACAGGCAGGAAAAAATAAGATAAATAGCATTGGCGAACGTTTCCCAATTAATAAGACTTTAATGGAAGTAATTAAAGGTCTTGAAGGAGCAAGCACAGAGATGGTTGAGAGATCAAAAACAATCTTTTTCCCAGGTGATCCTGCCGAAAGAGTTTATCTAATAAGAAGAGGAGCCGTAAGGTTATCAAGAGTTTACGAATCGGGTGAAGAAATTACTGTTGCCCTTTTAAGGGAGAATAGCCTTTTTGGAGTATTATCCCTTCTTACCGGTCACAGGTCAGATCGTTTTTATCATGCTATAGCTTTTACAAGAGTTGAAATGATTACTGCACCAGCGAATTCTGTCTTGAGAGCTATTGAGGGAGACGCATCAGTTGGTCTTTTACTTTTGCAAGGTCTTTCAAGCCGCATTCTTCAAACAGAAACAATGATTGAAACTCTTACGCATAGAGATATGTCTTCACGCCTCGTAAGTTTTTTGATGGTATTATGTAGAGATTTTGGAGTGGCTAGTGAAAAGGGTATAACCATTGATTTGAGACTCTCGCATCAAGCTATCGCTGAAGCTATAGGTTCTACTAGAGTTACAATTACCAGATTATTGGGAGATTTAAAGGATTCTGGATTGCTAACTATTGAAAGAAAAAAAATTACAGTTTTTGATCCAATTGCGCTTGCTAAAAGATTTAATTGATACTTGAACAATTAATTACTTATCATGTAGTAAGAAATTGTAAAAATACTAATCGTGTCTGGTTGGCTACTTATTATCTTTTTATTACTGCTTGGAGGATTAATTTCAACATTAGGAGATTTATTAGGTTCCAAAATTGGCAAAGCAAGATTTAGTGTCTTAAAGTTAAGACCAAGAAAAACAGCAGTTTTAATAACAATTTTGACAGGTAGTATTATTAGTGCCTCATCTTTATCCTTGATGATATTGGTTAATAGACAGTTGAGGGTAGGTCTTTTTAGGTTGGGTGATTTACAGAAGAAACTTCAAGAAAGTAGGCAAATATTGATACCTTTAAAAGAAGAAAGACAAGAACTGGAAAATAAAATAACGGCTAAAGAGACAGAATTAAAACAGCTAGAGAAGAATGTAATTGCACTTAGAAGTGGAAAGTTCGTAATTAGAAGTGGACAGTCTTTAATAATTTCTGAGATTAGCTCTACAAATAAAGAGGATATTAATGCTCAAATCCAAAAAATTATTGTTAGCGCTAATAGGTATACCCACAATGTAGTTAAACCAAATAATAAGCAGATAAAAAATTTACTTTTACTAAGAAAAAATCACGTTGATGAATTGCAAAAGACCATCTTAAAAGGTGGGGAATGGGTAATCAATATTAAATCTGTAAGGAATGTCCTAAGCGGGGAAAATTTTGTTTATGCTTTCCCGGAGATAACTAAGAACAAGACTATAGTAAGAAAAGGGGAAACAATTACAAAAATTATCTATAATCAGAAGGATTTTAATAGCAAAGGTTTTACAGATAAAATTAACCTTTTATTATCTTCGAGTTTAGCCGAAATCAAAAGAAGGGGATCTCTTACTAATGAAATCAAACTACGAAGTGATTCAGTAAAAGAATTAAAAGATGTAATTAATAAAAATAAAAAAACTAACTTAGAACTTGAGGCAGTTTCTTTGAGGAATAGTAAAACTACTCAGCCTGTGATTGTTGAAATAAATATAAATTATACAAATTCTTAAGATGTCTAAAGTTCTAGCTATTGATCCTGGTTTATCAAAGTGTGGGTTAATCGAAGCTGATTTAAAAGAAAAAAAGGTAAATAAAGCCTTAGTAGTGAGAAGTGAGCTTATTTTAAAATTAGTCAGAAAAATAAATAAAAATGATAAGAATATTCAGGTTTTGATTGGTAATGGAACGAGTAGTAAATTTTTCATAGAAAATTTATGTGAATGTATACCAAATTTGATTATTGCCGAGGAGAAAAATTCGACTTTTAGAGCTAAAGAGAGATACTTCGAGATTTTCCCTTTAAAAGGTTTAAAATGTATTTTGCCAAGAGAAATATTTATCTTGAACAAAAATTTAGATGCATTAGCAGCATTAATTATTATGGAGGATTTTTTTAAATTAAAATTTGATGTTAGTAATAAAATTGATACTAAAACTTGGCTGAGATAGTAAATTTATATTCATTTCCCGCCTCTAACTCATAATCTTTTTTTAAAAGAAACCTCAGTAATGAATCTTCAATTAATGCTCTTCCTAATGGCGGATTTACATATAATATGCCTTTATCAAATGCCCAAGTAAAACTCCATTTAAACTGACTGGCTTCGACAACACCTCTCACCTTTTTGTTTACAAAAGAATACTCGTTTATACTTACATGAGCTATTGTTTCAGGCTTTGCTTTCATTTATCAGTTTTCCTTAAATGAAAAGAATTTAGTTCATTCATTATTAGTTCTTCATTACTAGTGTTTAATTGTTCAAAAGACTCAATTAATTTTGTATAGACACTTTCTAAAATAAGATTTTCATTAGGTGATATCTTTCCTAAAACATGAGAAACAGTATTCAAATTTTTGTTGTTTCCATTAGTTGGAGCAGAACCAATACCTATCCTAATCCTATTAAAGTTTTCAGTCTGAAGTTGGTTAATTATATTTTTAAGACCATTATGTCCGCCAGAACTTCCCTTTTTCCTGAATCTTATTTTGCCAATCGGAATATCAATATCATCAACTACTACCAACAGTTGATCTAAATTTATTTTGTACCAATCATATATTGCTTTTACAGCCTCTCCACTGTTATTCATGAAAGTGTTTGGTTTAAATAATTTATAAGTAAAATCATTAACTTTGAATTCTGTGTACAAACTTTTAAGCTTATTTTTTAAAATAAATTTAGAATCATACTTCTTTGAAAATTCCTCAAGAAATAGAAAACCAATATTATGTCTGCTGAAAGCGTATTCTTTCCCGGGGTTTCCTAAGCCGATTATATATTTTTCGTTCTCATTCATAGCACATTTAACATTGATATTAACTTAATCAATTATGGATACTATAAATACGAGATTACTAAAAGTGGTGATTATAATCAAAAAATTGAAAATACTATTTAATTTAAAAAATTTTGGGTGGTCTTTAAGAAAAAAATACTTTCAAAATTAAAAACTAAAAATTTCAATTTCTAGTTTCCGTTCCAATCAACTGTAAAGCCTTGTAGAAGTAATGACTGATTATAAATTTGAAGAAGAATTACTAGAAAGACAAGTAGAAGTAATCCAATGACCGTCATTATAGGCACTGCGCCCCATCCTGGAACTACTTTCCCTTGCCCTGAATTGCCAATTGCTTTCAAAAGGCTTCCTAATGCTGTTTTTTGACCCATGATAAAACTCTAAATCTGATATTATTTCGTTATTGTATAAGAACTTATACATAAATTGTTTACAAACTTATCAAAATTGATGCAAACTTTATCATCAGCTCCAGATCCTGCAACTTCAATAGCAGTATCTATTTTGGCTATCCTTCTCGCTTTAACCGGTTTTGGTTTGTGGACCGCATTTGGGCCCAAGGCTACAAAACTAACTGATCCTTGGGATGATCATGATGATTAATATTAATTCAATTAAATAGTTTAAAGTATTTCAAAATTTACCAAAAATACAAAAAGTAAACCTTTTCTCATGAATTACCTTTAAATTATTTAAGATATAAATCTGTCAGCACAAGTTACGTTCATGCTAGCTCTCAAAATTTCCGTTTACACTATTGTTTTTTTCTTTATAGGAATTTTTCTTTTTGGATTCTTGGCAAGTGATCCAACAAGAACTCCAAACAGAAAAGATTTAGAAAGCCCTCAAGATTAATTTAACTTTACTTAATTTTGAAAATAGACAATCTGAAAAAATTTGTATTTTTTTTTGTTGCATTAACCAATTTAACTAATTCAGCTAAAGCCGTTGATTTTCAATCTTATGATGATTCTAAAAGTGACAAAAATCAAAACTTAGTTTGGACTCATATTTCTAGTGATATAAATAAATTTAAAAAGTTAATCTTTCAAGAATTTAAAGAAAACTTAAATACAGATACTTTAAATATTAATTCACCATTTTCTTTGAAAGATATCCCACTGGTTGTTTCTAGTTTCAGTAATAATCGAAATGAATTAGAAATTAAATCTGATATACAATCCGAAGAAAATAATGTCCTGTACGCTGAGGGAAATGTCCTAGTTAGTTATCAAGGTTTTATATTGAAAGCAGATAATATAATTTACGACAAGACAAACGAAATAATTAATGCTGATGGCAATATTTCATTATTTTTCGGGGAACAACTATTAAAAATGAAAAGTTTTGAATATGATTTTAACAAAAGCAAAGGTTCGTTACTGAACGTCAAAGGCTCAATAAAAACTTCCAATCTGATAAATGACATATATTCAAATTTTGATAGTAAAGGTATCAAAAATATCGATATTTTAAGTTCATTCAAAAAGGATAAAGTAACACACACCCCTTATAAAGTAGAAAATTGGATATTCATAACAGATAAAATAGAAATTGACGGTGATATATGGAGAAGCCAAAAAGCTATATTTACTAACGATTTACTTGAGCTGAATCAAGTCAAGATAGAAATTAATTCGCTAGAGGTTACTTCAAGAGATCAAGAATTAGAATTCAAATCTTCGTTAAATTATTTAATCCTAGATGAAAAACTTCCAATTCCATTCTGGTTCGGAAATAGAACTTTATCTAAAACTGGTGAAAATTTTAATTCTAGGAGTAGTTGGAATCTAGGTTATGAAAATTTGGACAAAGATGGACTTTTTATTGGTAGAAGATTAAATCAAATAAACTTATCAGATAACTTTGTTCTTGATTTAGAGCCACAATTTCTAATTCAGAGATCATTAAAAGGTTATTCAAAAAGTTTTGCTGATAAAGAGGATTCAATAAATGGTGACAGAGTTAAAAGAGATACTAAACTTGAAGATTATTTTGCTTTGAATTCCCAAATAAAGGGAAAAATAAAAAATTGGAATTTGGAAATTGATCAGACAATAAACTCTTTTGATTTGGAAAAATTTACAGGTGCTTCAAGGATAAGGTCTTCTTTGAGTAGAGAAATTAATTTTTTAAATTCGAAATGGTATAAAAGTTTATACGGGGTCTACAGAGATAGGGTCTGGAATGGTTCAATTGGCGAGGCTGAAATATATAAAGGTTTAGGTACCCAACTAGACAAAAAGAATTCTTGGGAGGTTAATGGAATATTAAAAACGGAGAGATTTTCATTGGGGTTGGCAAATTTAAAATCAGAAGCCTTAAATAGTAAAAATATTGTTTCAAGTTTAAAAGCTAACTTTTTTTATTCAATAGATCAAAAATTTCCATTAAAAGTTGAGAATCATTCAAATAAATCGATTGATAGCTCTTATAAATATATTCCTGAGCCAATAAAAGAGGGAATTAGTCTTAACACTAAAATAGAAACAATTTATTCACTTTATGAACGCGGAAACAGTCAGGGATACTTGGGTTTTGGTCTGGGCCCAGAATTTATCTTTGGTAATTTCAAAAATAAATATTTTGACTATACAAGGATTAGTCTTTTACCTTTCTATAAGATTCATGATGGTGATAGTGTATTTAAATTTGATCAAATTTCTGATCAATTTACTTTAGATATCGAACTTGATCAACATTTATTTGGCCCACTTGTTGTTCAAAGTAGTGCTACCCTCAATATTGATAGCAATTCAGATGATTATGGTGACTTTATTAGCTCCAAAGTTTCATTTGATTGGAGAAAGAGATCCTATGAATTAGGTATTTTTTATCAACCGCATAATCAGTCTGGTGGAATTGAATTCACTTTCTTTGGATTTGAATAAGCTCTTTATTACTTACAGTTAAATTTTATATACGGTAAATAATTAAATTTTTCCACAATTAAAGTTTCATTTTCAAGAAGTTTCGAAGTTGCATCCCATTCACCAGTCAAAAACATTTTTTTTGAAGTTTCTTTTATGTTGAGGCTAAAATTTAAATCTTTTGATTTTGCAGTTGAGTTAGAAATATCTATATGAAAAAATAATTCTTTTTTTTTCATATATTCCTGAATATTTTCTATTATTTTGGGAGGGAGTGTAAAACAGGGAATGCCAATCGCAATACAATTACTATAGAAAATATCAGCAAATCCTTCTCCTATAATTACCTTTATTCCCCATCTCATTAAAGCTTGAGGGGCGTGCTCCCTGCTTGATCCACATCCAAAATTATTATTAACAACTAATATTGATGCCCCTTTATTATCTTCTATATCGAAGGGATGTTTTCCTTTAAGATCTTTACGATCATCTTCAAAAACAGATTTCCCCAAAGAATCAAAATTGACACACTTTAAAAAACGAGCTGGAATTATTCGATCAGTATCAATATCATCGCCAACTAGTGAGATACATTTTCCATATATTTGAGTTATTTTTCCTTTTGGAAGTTCGAATTTTTGATTCATTTATTAATAATATCTCTTACATCGCTCACTTTCCCAGCTATTGAGGCAGCAGCAACCATTGCAGGACTCATCAGGAGCGTTCTGCCATTGGGAGATCCTTGTCTTCCTTTGAAATTTCTATTGCTAGAACTTGCACTTACTTGATTTCCTATTAATTTGTCTGAATTCATTGCTAAGCACATAGAACATCCTGGCTCTCGCCACTGGAAACCAGCATCTTTAAAAATCTTGTCAAGGCCTTCTTTTTTAGCCTCTTCAGCTACTTTCTCTGATCCCGGGACCACAAATGCTTTTACGTTTCTCGCTACTTTGTGATGTTTTAATACTTGAGCTGCAACCCGCAGATCACTTATTCTTCCATTTGTGCAACTGCCTATAAAGCAAACATCAATTGGAGTACCCTTAATTTCTTGGCCTGGATTAAATTTCATATATTCATAAGCTTCTTCAGCAATAAACTGATCGTTTGGATCTATCTCATTTAATTTTGGAATTTTTTGATTTACTCCTACACTTTGTCCTGGAGTAATACCCCAAGTAACAGTAGGTTCTACTTGAGAAGCATCTATTTTTATAACATCATCATAAATAGAATTGGTATTACTTCGTAATGATTTCCACCAAATAATGGCTTGCTGCCAATTATCAACATCAGGTGAGCATAATCTATCTTTGATATAACTGAAGGTTTTTTCATCAGGATTTATATAACCACACCTTGCTCCTCCTTCTATTGACATATTACATATTGTCATTCTTTCTTCCATTGATAAGGCGCTTATTGCAGGACCGGCGAATTCATATGCATAACCTACTCCTGCTTTTACTCCAAGTTGATTAATTATATGAAGTATAAGATCTTTAGCGTAAACCCCGTTTGATAAGTTATTTTCACACCAAATTTGTCTCACTTTGAGTCTATTCATCGCTAAAGTTTGACTTGCAAGAACATCTCTGACCTGGCTTGTGCCAATTCCAAAAGCGATTGAGCCAAAGGCCCCGTGAGTTGAAGTATGAGAATCTCCACAAGCTATAGTCATACCTGGTTGGGTTAATCCAAGCTCAGGTGCTACAACATGAACAATCCCTTGATTCCCGCTACCAATGTTAAAAAATTTTATGTTGTTGTCTATACAATTCTTTTCTAGGGTGCCAATCATTTGTTCTGCAAGAATATCTTTGAAAGGTCTGCTTTGATTATCTGTTGGAACAATGTGATCAACTGTTGCAAAGGTCCTACTAGGAAACTTTACTTTTAGATTTTTGTCTTTTAATGCGCCAAATGCTTGAGGACTTGTAACCTCATGAATAAGATGAAGACCTATAAAAATTTGATCAGAACCACCGGGAAGACTGCATACCCTATGCAAATCCCATACTTTGTCAAATAAGGTATTTTTACTCAATTGCTAAAAATGTTACTTACCTCTAGATAATAAGATTAATCTGAGACTGTTTAAACATAGGTTTACACTTAGTCTTTGAATTTCGTTTCTATTTCTATTTGGATTAAAAAATTTCTTGATATTGGTAATGTGATTTTCAGGCCCCGCAATTGATATGTAAACTAACCCAACAGGCTTTTCTTGATTACCACCGGATGGGCCAGCTATGCCGCTTATAGAAATAGCCCAATCAGCCTCTAATTTTTGTTTAATATTTATTGCCATTGTTTCAGCTACTTCTTTGGAAACAGCACCAAATTTTTTTAGTTGATTTTCTGGAATATCTAGTAAAGACTTTTTAAGTTCATTACTGTAGGCAATAATCCCACCTTTGAAAACTTTAGATGATCCAGATATTGAAGTAATAGATGACGATAGAAGACCACCTGTGCAAGATTCGGCGAAAACGAGAGTCTCTTTCTTTTGAAGTAGTTTTTTGATTAAAACACTTGCCAAATTATCGTCATTCTCTCCAAAAATAAATTCTGAGAACTCATTTTTTAATTTTTCTTTTACAGGTTTAATTAGTATTTTTGCCTCAGATTCATTTTTGGCCTTTGCAGTTATTCTAATTTTTACTTCTCCCAAGTTTGCATATGGTGCAACAGTTGGATTTTTAAGTTTTAAGATGTCATCAATTTTTTCGGTAATATTAGATTCCCCTATACCCGAAAATTTAATTGTATTAGAGAAGAATACGTAACCATCTGAAAAATTTTTTTTTATAAAATCAAATGCGGAATCATTCCACATTGCTTTCAATTCACTAGGAACCCCTGGGAAGGTAAGAATAGTAAATCCTTTTATTGGCTCCCATATCATCCCAGGTGCCGTACCTCTGGGATTATTAATTATTTTCGCATCTTTTGGAAAAAAACATTGTTTTCTTAAGCTAGAAGTATCATTATTCAATTTTGTATTCCGTAGTTTTTGTTTTATTTCATCCCATAAATATGGTTTTTCATAAATTGGTACATTAAATGATTTAGCTATTGCTTCAGTGGTTAAGTCGTCTGGAGTAGGTCCTAAGCCTCCTGTTGTGATTAGTAGATTACTTCTTGAAGATATTTCTTTAACTAAATCTGATATTCTTGCGGAATTATCACCAACAGTTGATTGTCTGAAATGGTTTAATCCTAAAGAAGATAATTGTTCAGCAATCCACTGAGAATTGGTGTTAACAATATTGCCTAAAAGTAATTCAGTTCCAATGGAAAGAATCTCGACTCCTTTTTGGGTTGGTTCATTTGATAGATGGTTCAAGTTTACCTTCATAAAGAGGAAAACGATTGCAAAGGGCTAGTACTCTTTCCTTACATCTATTTTCAATAGATAAATCATCGGGATTTAATAATCTATCTGCGATGATTTCACCAACCTCAGCAAAAGCATTAGCATTGAAACCTCTGGTAGTTAAAGCTGCAGTTCCTAATCTTAATCCGCTTGTTACAAAGGGTGATTCGGGATCAAAGGGGACCGTATTTTTATTAGCTGTTATGTTTACCTCACTTACGAGTAAGTCAGCAACTTTACCAGTCATATTAATACTTCTTAAATCAAGTAGGACAATATGATTATCAGTGCCCCCGCTAACAATATTAATTCCTCTATTAATTAAAGTTTTAGCAAGTATTTTTGCATTCTCTACTATTTGCTTGGAATAATCAATGAAATCAGGATGTAATGCTTCCCCAAATGCTACAGCTTTTGCGGCAATAATATGTTCCAAAGGACCGCCCTGAGTTCCGGGAAAAACAGATTTATCAAATTTCTTTCCAAATTCTTTATCTTTACATAAAATCAGTCCGCCTCTTGGTCCTCTCAAAGTTTTATGAGTGGTTGTTGTTACTACATCACAATATGGTAATGGGTTAGGGTGAAGTTTGCTTGCTACTAGTCCTGCAATATGTGCAATATCAGCCATTAAAAATGCTCCAACCTCATCGGCAATTTTTTTGAATGACTCAAAATCAATTGTTCTTGGATAAGCAGAATATCCGCAGATAATTAGTTTTGGTTTTGTTGCTAATGCTAATTCTTTTATTTCATTGAAATCCAACTTGTTAGTTACTTTATTAACACCATAATGAACTGCATTAAACCATTTCCCACTCATATTAACGGGAGATCCATGTGTAAGATGACCACCATGAGATAAATCCATACCCATGATTGTGTCACCAGGTTGAAGTAGACTTAAGAAAACAGCCGCATTTGCCTGTGCTCCACTATGAGGTTGAACGTTGGCCCAGTCTGCATTAAATAATTTTTTTGCTCTTTCTATTGCTAATTCTTCTATTTCATCAACAAATTCACATCCACCATAATATCTTTTATGAGGTAGTCCTTCAGCGTATTTATTGGTAAGGACAGATCCTTGAGCTTGCATAACAGCAATTGATGCAAAATTTTCACTAGCAATTAACTCAAGGTGAGTTTCTTGCCTATTTTTTTCGGAATTAATTAAATTTGATATTACTAGATCACTATCTTTAAGATTTTGGAGAATATTCATTTATTTTGATGATTTATATCCATAATATAGACGATATTATTAAGAAAAATATAAAAAAATTGTTTCATAATTTAAAACGCGCCTGGAGAGATTCGAACTCCCGACACCCTGATCCGTAGTCAGGTGCTCTAATCCACTGAGCTACAGGCGCATATTTATGTAATATCTCTGTTGCAGGGTCTCTTAGTCAACTAGATTTCGGGTAAAATATTTATTATTAACAAATTTCATTTTTTATAATTATGCCTATAAAGTGGTACGGTAATGGTGATTTAGAAGATCCCACTTATAAACATTTTTCTCGTATAGTAAATTTTGTAATTCATTGTATGGTATTCACTGCCGTTGTAAGTGGTACTTGGCTTTTTAAAGAAATTAAATATCAACTAGATTTTTTTAATAATTTTGCAATTTTGTGGTCTATTATTTTAGCTACCCATCTTCTTTATGTAATTTTAAAGAAACCAAAAGAATTAGAAAAACAGTCAACTTAAATTTTTTTATTATGGAATCTCAGATACGGATAAGTGATCTGGAAAATAGTATTTCAGAAAAGATATTTATAAAAGTTGAAAAGTGGAATTTATATCTTGGAGATGCAGGTCTATCTAGAAATTTAGCAATAGAGTGTATAAGTAATTTAGATCAGGGCCCTTTAGAGGCTGCAAAAATAAGCATGAATTCTATTAATGTAAAGGTGGGAGATGGGGTTAAATGTATTCCTCTTATAAACTTGGTCACATCATCACAAATTTTTGAATTAGAAGAAATCTTGGCAAGGTTTTTAGATAATTAATTATCTCTTTAAGTATATTTTAAATTTATTTACTTTAAAAAATTTCGTAAGTAAAAAATAAATTACAAAAAAAGCTATTGATCCAGAAATTAATATTAAAACCTCTTCGAAATTAGAATTGAAATTATTTGCCTTATTCACAATAAAAAAGCAAAACATACTTGCTATAAATGATGATATTGACATGAGTATAATTTTTTTCAATAAAACAAGGTTTGGCAAATTAATATTTTCATTTCTTAAATTAAGGGAAAGCAGAATACAAACAATAAAGTTTACTATCACTGAAGATAAAATTATTCCTACAACCCCAAAATTATATGGTGAAAAATTACCAAAATTAGCAATTGGTGCACCAATTAATAACCAATCAAAAAAAATATTGAGTATTATCCCCGCTAATGACAACTGAAAAGGAAATTTTGTTTTTTCTAAAGAGTAATAAGTTCTTACCAATAAATCTCTATAAAGGTAAAAAGGTATTCCAACTGCATAAGAAATTAGTATCTTCTTCACTTTGATAGTCGCTGCATAATCAAAAGCACCTCTTTGAAAAATTAATTGTATGATTTGGCTATCAAATGTTATAAAAAGTCCAGTTAATAAAATAGTTGTTAAGAAACAATACTCTATTCCAAAAATTAATTGTTTTTGAAGTCCTTTATGGTCTTTATTGCTTCTAAATTTAGAAAATTTTGGAAGTAATGGCAAAATTAGGGAGTTAGATAATATCCCCAAGGGAGCTTGTATGAGAAAGTTTCCATAAGCTAATCCAGAAGCGGCTCCTCTAAAACTGGAAGCAAAAAACATATCAATGAAGACATTTATTTGACTCAGACCTGATGAGATAGATGCAGGAATAATTAGTCTAAAAATCCTTCTCTCTTCTTTAAATAATTTTAAGTTTGGATCTAATCTCAAAAGTCCAATTTTATTTATTTCCCATATTTGAACAATAAACTGGATAAAAGTACCCGTTAGAGTAGCAAAAGCTAGTAAGCCCGTAAAAGTAAGAAAATTAGAAGATATATTTTCTTGATTGAAAATCCAACTAATTACAATAAAAAAAATGATGGTTAAGCTTGTTATAGCTGGGCTTACACTTGATAAAAAGAATTTGCTTCTGGAATTCAGGGCGCCAAAACTTAAACCTATGAAACCAGACATAGGGATACAAGGCGTAAGAATTCTTAATTGGTAAGAGGCAATAGATTTGCCCTCATAACTTAAATTAGGTGCTAATAATTCAATAAATAAATTTGCATTAAAGAATATTAATATAGCTAGAGATAATAGTAATAAAGAGATTTTAATGCTGACTTGAGTAAGGACAATTCCACTATCATTTTTATTTAGGGGAGTAAGTACTGCAACTATCGCATTATGTAAAGGACCATTTATTCCTCCAATAATTATGAGCAAAAAACCCGGAATTATATAGGCATAATTGAAGGCGTCGTAAATTATACCAACACCAAAAGCAGCCGCTATAAATATTTGTCTTACGCACCCTGCTAATTTACTTAGACTTGTACCAAATGAAATTGAGAAAACATTATTTTTTAAAAATGAATGCATTTGGCTTTGTCTAAATTTTTTCAAGAAGATTAAGTTTCAATTATATTTGACTTTTAATTAACGACAAATTTATGAGTGATAAGATAATTGAATTTGATCCACTAATTGAAGGCATTTTAATTAAGAGGTATAAAAGGTTTCTCGTGGATATTGAATTGGAAACAGGAAAAGTAGTAACTGCTCATTGTGCTAACACAGGACCAATGAAGGGACTTTTGAATGAGAGAGCAAAAGTGAGAATAAGTGTATCTACTTCTCCTCAACGAAAATTACCATTTACTTGGGAACAGGTATGTGTTTTAGATTTAAACAATGAGGAGGTTTGGGTAGGCGTAAATACACTATTTGCTAATAAGTTGATCAAAAAGGTTATTGAGAAAAACTTGCTCAAGGAAATAATTGGAGAAATAGAGACAATTAAAACTGAAGTTCCTTATGGAAATGAAAAAAAAAGCAGAATCGACTTTTTTGTAACTCCAAAATCTTCAAATCCTGATAATCGTAACATTTATATAGAGGTTAAAAATACTACTTGGATTAAAGGAAATGTAGCTCTATTTCCTGATACAGTAACGAAAAGAGGCCAAAAACATCTAAGAGAATTAAAAGAATTAACTCCTGAATGCAAAAGTATATTAATTCCTTGTATTACTAGAAAAGACGCTAGTTTCTTTGCTCCTGGAGATGATGCAGATCCCTTATATGGCAAGCTTTTTAGAGAATCTGTAAATGCAGGAATGATATCCATCCCATGTTCATTTGAATTTCACAAAGACCACGTTACATGGAATGGAATCAAACCCTTGAAATACATGAAAACTTGATTCTTTAAAATTCCCCAAAAAAAAAATTTTTTAATTTACCAAATAAAGTTTTGAAATGCAACTATAAAATTGGTAGCAACGACTACTAGACACTAATAAGTTTTTTCTGCAAAATTGAATATGAAAGGAAACAGCAAAAGCTGTTTTTTTGCAGATCACATTTTTTTTTATGACCACTGCTTTGCAAACGCCTCAAAGGCGCTCTAGGTCCAAATTACAAGATGCGAGTCTTGTCAATGGACCTATGCTCCTTTTGAGGAGTATTCGAGGATTTAGTTCAAACCGCTCTATGTTGTGGCTTGCAACTGTTCCTTTAGCTTTGTTTGGTTTAGGTATTTTTAATCTTTCAGCTCATGCAGCTGATTTACCTGAGTTGAATGCAGCTTTTCTTGCTAACAATTTATGGCTTTTGATCGCTACTATCCTAGTGATCTTCATGAACGCTGGCTTCGCTATGGTTGAGGCAGGTATGTGTCGTTCTAAGAACGCAGTTAACATCCTTGCTAAAAACTTATTCGTATTTGCTTTAGCTGTAACCTCCTATTGGTTTATAGGCTATTCATTAATGTACGGAGGTAGTGTTGCCGACGGATGGCTTTATTTTGGAGGCTTATTTTTTGATCCAACAGTCACTGCCGATATGGTTACTGATGCTGGATTAGTCCCAACAGTTGATTTCTTGTTCCAGTCTGCATTCGCAGGAACTGCAGCAACTATCGTATCCGGTCTTGTTGCTGAAAGAGTTAAATTTGGAGAATTTGTTGTTTTTGCGATTGTATTAACTGCATTTATATATCCAATTGCTGGTAGCTGGAAATGGAATGGTGGTTGGCTTGATTCTCTAGGTTTTGTCGACTTTGCTGGTTCTTCAATTGTTCACTCAGTTGGAGCATGGGCAGGTTTAGTAGGAGCTATGCTTCTTGGACCAAGAATTGGCAAATACTCTGATGGAAAACCACAGGCCATGCCAGGACACAATATGGCTATAGCCACTTTGGGTGCATTAGTTCTATGGATAGGTTGGTATGGATTTAATCCAGGTTCTCAACTTGCTATGGATCAATGGGTTCCATATGTTGCTGTAACAACTACTTTGGCTGCAGCAGCTGGAGCTATAGGAGCTACTGTTGTTTCAACATTAACTTCTGGTAAGCCTGATCTTACAATGATAATAAACGGAATCCTTGCCGGTTTGGTTAGTATCACTGCTGGATGTGGTGATATGACTCTTGCTGGAGCCTGGTTTGCAGGACTAGTAGGTGGAATTATCGTTGTATTTTCTGTTGCAGCTCTTGATGCTGCTGAGATTGATGATCCTGTAGGTGCATTCTCTGTTCACGGAGTTTGTGGTGTATGGGGTACTGTAGTTATCGGTCTTTGGGGTACTGCTGTACAAGGAGATGGAGCAGGTATGGGATTGTTCAATGGTGGAGGTATTAACCTTCTTCTAGTTCAAGCTCTTGGTGCCGCAGCTTACGCTATCTGGACACTAGTTACCTGTTGGATTGCTTGGTCTGTAATTGGAGGCTTATTCGGTGGAATTCGAGTATCTGAAGAGGAAGAGACTCAAGGCTTAGATATAGGAGAGCATGGAATGGAAGCTTATCCAGACTTTGCATCTGCTAAATAAATCTAAACTTTCTTAAATTTAAGAAACCTGATATTAATCAGGTTTCTTTTTTTTTTTTTATAAATTATTGAAAATGATGTAATATCAAAAAATGGATACACAAGCTTTTAGAAGATCACTGCATCATTCTGACAGATATAACCGTAGGGGTTTTGACTCTCCTACAAAAAGAGCTAAAGCACTAGAAGAAGCTTATCAAAGTGATTTAATAAGCTCTATTAGAGATAATGGTTTTACTTATAAAAAAGGCAGATTAAATATTAAATTGGCACAAGCTTTTGGATTTTGTTGGGGGGTTGAAAGAGCCGTAGCCATGGCATATGAGACAAGAAGACATTATCCTACTGAGAACATTTGGATAACAAATGAAATAATTCATAATCCTTCTGTTAATGATCATTTAAGAAAAATGAATGTCAAATTCATTTCAGCTAAAAATGGTATTAAAGATTTTTCTTCAGTTTCCAATGGTGATGTAGTTATATTGCCTGCTTTTGGTGCAACTGTTCAAGAAATGAAACTATTGCATGAAAAAGGATGCCATATAATTGATACAACATGTCCTTGGGTTTCAAAAGTTTGGCATACTGTAGAAAAACATAAAAAACATATATTTACATCAATAATTCATGGAAAGTTTAAACATGAAGAGACATTAGCAACTAGTTCTTTTGCTGGTAAATACCTCGTCGTACTTGATCTTGAAGAAGCGCATTATGTCTCTGAATATATTCTTGGAAAAGGCGATAGGAATAAATTTATGAATAAATTTGCTAAAGCTTGTTCTAATGGGTTTGACCCAGATAAAGATTTAGATAGGGTTGGAGTCGCTAATCAGACAACTATGCTAAAGAGCGAAACAGAAGAGATAGGAAAAGTTTTTGAAAAAACAATGCTAAATAAATTTGGACCAGAAAATTTAAATAGCCACTTTTTAGCCTTTAATACTATTTGTGACGCAACTGAGGAAAGACAAGATGCAATGTTTTCATTAGTTGATGAAGATCTTGATATTCTTGTAGTAATTGGAGGTTTTAATTCTTCAAACACCACTCACTTGCAAGAAATTGCCATAACTAAAAATATCACATCTTTTCATATTGATACTCCAGAAAGGATATCTGTAGCTGAAAACTCTATATTGCACAAACCGCTTCAATCTGAATTAGTTCTAAAAAAGAATTTTATTCCTGATGGGGAAATTAAAGTTGGAATTACTTCGGGTGCCTCTACTCCAGATAAAGTAGTTGCTGACGTCATTGAAAAATTAATAGCAATTGCTGCATAAAATAAAAATATTAATATTTACCCTCAGTTTTGAATTTATTACTTACATACTTCCAAAAGATATACTTTATTAATTAGAATGCAAAAAATTAATTAGTAAGTATGGAAGACACAACGCAATCTAATCAAAGCCAAACAACTAGTATTAATAGATCTAAAGCACCACAAAAAGTAGAAGTGGTGGTTGCTAACCCATCAGCAGGATCGGAAGTCAATATCTTAGGAGAATTATCAATTTTTGTTCTGAGAATTGGTTTTTGTGTCTTAATGATTCATCATGGTTTAGAGAAACTACAGGATCCTCAAGGATTTGCCGAATTTGTTGTTGGAAAGTATTTCCCTTTTTTACCGGGTGACCCTGTGATTTGGACTTTTGGAGCTGCAATAACCCAATTAGTTTGCCCACTAGGATTAGGATTAGGAATATTTGCTAGACTCTCCTCCCTAGGACTTTTCTCAACTATGGCTTTTGCCGTTTATTTTCATCTTTTAGATACTGGATTAGAAGGTTTCCCTCTGGCAGTAGTTGAAGGACATAATTATGCCTTTGAGTTATCTTTTATTTATGGTGCTATTTCTTTATATTTTCTATGTGCTGGTCCTGGTAGACTTTCCTTGTTTAGAAAAACTAATAAGATCACATATTACCCTAAATCAAATTAATTAATGAAGAAAATGTCTTTTATGGGTAAAAACCATAGATATTCCATTTAAATTGCACATATTAATACTTTCTTCATCTCTTACACTACCTCCCGGCTGAATAATTGATTTAATTCCGAATTCATTTGCTAGTTGCACTGTGTCTGAAAAAGGAAAAAACCCATCGCTTGCCAAAACAGCTCCATAACTATCTTCTTTAGCTGCTTCTAATGCAATTTTTGCAGCTCCTACCCTATTCATTTGACCCGCTCCAATTCCTATAGTTTTTTGATTTTTAGCAATTACGATTGCATTAGATTTTACATGTTTACAAATTTTCCATGCAAAATTTAGATCTAAGTAATGCTGCTCAGTAGGATTAGTTTTCGTTACTGAAAGCCAGTTATCTTTTTCTTGATCATAACTATCAGTGTCTTGAATTAATAATCCTCCCATTATTGATCTAGAGAAAGTTTGATTTTCCCGTGGCAGCAAATTTTTGGGTAATTTTAAAATTCTTAAATTCTTTTTGCTCTTAAGGATATCTAATGCCTCTTTATCGTAAGAGGGAGCTACAACACATTCTAAAAAAATATCCTTTAGATAAGTTGCAGTCTCTTTATTAACATTTGCATTAAATGCCACAATACCTCCAAATGCGCTAATTGAATCGCATTGAAGTGCATTTCGGAAAGCATTAGATGTAGAGTTACTAATGGAGGCTCCACATGGATTATTATGTTTTAAAATTATAGAAGCATATGATTTATTCTCCGAATTAGTATTCTCTTCGTATCCAAATTCTAAAACCGTTGCAAGTGCGGCTTCAAGATCAAGCAAATTGTTATAACTTAATTCTTTCCCTTGTAATTGCTCAGCTGAATTCCAACCAAAATCACTAGTTCCATACCAAAACGCTTTTTGATGGGGATTTTCACCGTATCTTAAAGTTTTTATTAAAGGATACGAATTTATATGTTTTGCCGGTAAAAACCCTCTCTCTTTGCATATCCAATTAGATATGGCTGAATCATAGTCAGCTGTATGCTGAAAAGCTTCAAAAGCTAATTTTGCTTTATATTCTTCATCTACATCATCTTTTTCACTTTTATCAATAAATTCGTCATATTGATTTGGATCTACTAAAACGGAGACATCTTTATGATTTTTAGCTGCAGAACGTATCATTGATGGTCCTCCTATATCAATATTTTCAATCGCTTCTTCCCACGAACATTTCTCTTTAATTTTTTCCTTAAATGGATATAAATTAACAACAACTAAATCAATTAGTTCAATGTTGTTTATTTCAATATCTTTTTTATGATTTTCATCAAATCTTTTAGCTAATATCCCGCCGTGAATTTTTGGATGCAATGTTTTTACCCTCCCTTCAAGAATTTCGGGCGAATTGGTAAAATCTGCTATTTTAATGACTGGAATTTCAGCTTCAATCAAATACTTTGCTGTTCCGCCACTTGATAGAATTTTATAATCATATTTTCTAATCAATTCCCTACAGAAAGGAATGAGATTTTTTTTATTAGAGACACTTACTAAAGCTAATGGTGACATTTCAGAAAAACTTAATTACTTAAGAATATAAACATGAAATACGATATCAATCATGAATTTGTTTCGATTAGCTCTCATACCGCTACTCATAGAATTATCCTGATTCACGGATGGGGAGCTGATGCAGGAGACCTTTTATATTTAGGAAGTGAGATTAAGGGAAAAACAAATATTGATTTCGAGATTATTTCTTTGAGAGCACCTAGATCACATCCCAGTGGTACTGGAAGGCAATGGTATAGCTTATATCCTCATGATTGGGAAGAAGCACATCATCAAGTGAATAACCTTTTATTATCATTAAAAAAATTTCATACTAATCAAATTTCTCTACAAAAAACTATTTTATTGGGTTTTTCCCAGGGAGCAGCGATGGCAATTGATGCAGGTTGTAACTTAGATTTAGGTTTAATTATTTCTTGTAGTGGATATCCACATCCAAACTGGTCTCCCGAAAGAGATTGCCCTCCGATGATAATAAGTCATGGGTTAATGGATCAGGTTGTTCCTATTTCAGCTTCAAGATTAATTTATGAAAAGGTTAATGGTTATTCCTCTAATTTTTGTGAACTATTTGAATTCAATGGTTATCACGAAATTAGTTCAAATTTGATAGAAACTATTATTTCAAGAATCAAAGATATTTTTTAAACGAAAGCATATTCGTATTCTTCAATTTCTTCCCAATCATCTGCACTTAATTCTAAACCTTCAAATATTTTTTCTTCTCCAATTCCTTCAACTACAACTTTCAATGAGGGAAATAAAAAATGATTTTCTTCTGCATATTGAGCACTAAATAAACCCTTTTCTCCCCAAAAAAATCTATCAGTTGTATGTTCATTTCTTCTTACATTGAAGACTGAGGGAGCAGATAATTCATTTTCAGCTATGAACCTTCTTGCTGCAGTCACTGGCTTATGTTTGCCGGTTTCGATATGATAAATAGGTACATGGGCCATAACTCTTTGTCCGGCCAACCTCCTTCTGCTAATTCTCTTTCTTTTTTTAGACATTGATTGGTGCTCCAAAATTAAATATGAGATTAGTCTTATGTATTTTCACTAATCTTAAGTCTGTGATTTAAAATCCACATCTAATTACACGGAGGACCCATCAACCTCTCATGTAGCATAAAATATGATACAAATACCATATTATTAAGGTTGGCTAAAGTCAGACCTCTTTACTTATCTTAATACTTTTTTCAGATTTTACAAGTTTTTTTTAAATTTTCTCAAAAAAATTATTCAATATTCATTCATCATGAAAATTTCTCAAAAATTTGAAAAATTAATTTTAAAACAACTTGAAAGTTTTGGTTGTTCTATGGGTGTCACTCAATTAGTCTTATATCTTGCTGCAGCTAAAGATGGATCTAAAGCAACATTTGAAATGATAGGACAGTGGCCAAAAGTCGATAGAGTTTTATCATCAATTGATGATGACCCTATATTAAAAGTTTCAGAGCCTAGTAGAAGATGGTATCCACTACAGGAAAATGATATTTTACTTGGCGTTCTAAGGGTAGAAACTAACTTAAAAGATGGTAATTGGCCGTTGATCCTTGATGCCAGATTGAAAGCTCTCTCAATATCTTTAGCAAAGTGTGTTTCTACTGAAATGGAGCTTCAAACTAGCAATGAAGAAATAAAGTATTTAAAAAGTCAGGTGAGCATCGTAATCCATCAACTGCGAAATCCTCTCGCTGCAATAAGGACCTATGCAAAATTATTAATGAAAAGACTTGGATCAGATAATGATGCAATAGAGATTGTTGAAAGCATGATGGTAGAACAAAATCAAATTAATCAATATGTTGATTCTTTCGAAAAATTTAATTCACCTATTAAGCTGCCCTTGAATATGGGAGAAGAGAGGTTATTGTTACCTCCTTATTTAGAAAGTGAAAAAATAATTACGGTACAAAATCTGCTTGCTCCAATTTTAGAGAGGGGTAAGGCTAACGCAAAGTTAGAAAAGAGAGATTGGATTCAACCCTGTAATTGGCCAGATTGGACCCTAAAAGAAATCAAATCAAAGTATGGAGTAATTGCTGAAATCGTAGCTAATTTGTTAGAAAATGCATTTAAATATGCAGATAATGACGCTGAAATTGGTATAGTTTTAACCTCTAAAGGCCTTTGTATTTTTGATAATGGTGAAAAAATAACAAATAGTGAAAAGGAAAAGATTTTCCAAAAAGGTTTTAGAGGATCATCTTCTAAGGAAAAAGAGGGGACGGGAGTTGGACTTTTCTTAGCAAGGAAATTAGCAAAACAAATAGGAGGGGACTTAAATTTGATAGAAAACTTTCTAGATATTGATTTTGATGAAATACAAATTCTTAAAAAGAACAATATTTTTTATTTAGAACTTCCTACAGAAGAATTGAATAGATAAATAACATTATAGTTTCCACAAGAACTACACTTGCTCCGCAAGCATCTCCATTTAAACCCCCAACTTTATTACCTATGATATTTGGAATCTGATAACTTATAAAAGCACCTATGACGAGAAGAAATAAATTTTTAATTAATAACGACTCAGAATTTATAGAAAATATCAGATAAGTTGTAAGAATTGTTAGAAAAATAATAGAAATTAGAGATTCTTTTTTAAATCCATTCCAAAATTTTTTGTGACTAACAGATTTTCTTTTATAGTTAATTTCTTTGAATTTGCCAATTAAAAATAAATTTGAGAATCTTCCCCAAAATAAGCACATTGGCAAAACAAGTAATATTTGATTTTGAATTTTAAATAGACAAGCTATTTGAACTATGGTTATAAATGCTAAAGATTGAACACCAAAGGCACCAACCTTACTATCTTTCATTGCTTTTAAAAGTTTCTTTTTGCCCGCAAAAATACCATCAAAAGTATCCATTAACCCATCAAGGTGTAAGCCTCCAGTAATTAAATAGCCAGAAGCGAGACAAATTAGTACTGCAGAGTAGGTGGGCCAAGAATTTGTACTTAATAATATAAATATTAAACTTTGAATGATTCCAATAAGAAATCCAAGAGGCGGAGCAAACTGGGCAATATTTTTAAAGCGAGGAGTTATAAAGGGTATCTTTGGAAAAGTAGTATAGAAAATCCAAGCGCCTGCGAGATCTCTAAAAAAATGTTTGTTGATGGGATCATAAATAGCTTCAATATTGAATAATAGAGTAGATTAATGAAAAAACAAAAAAGTTTTGTAATTTAACGTGTTTGAATTTGAAGTCACATCAAGTTGCTGTAATACAGAAGCTAGAACTGGTATTTTTTATACCCCACATGGGAAAGTTAATACTCCCAGATTTATGCCAGTAGGTACTCTCGGAACTGTTAAAGGAATTACATCAAAACAATTGAAGTCTACTGATTCTGAAATGATACTTTCTAATACGTTTCATCTTCATCTTCAACCAGGCGAAAAAATTATTCAAAGGGCAGGTGGAATTCATAAATTCATGAATTGGGATAGGCCAATACTTACTGACTCAGGCGGTTATCAAGTCTTTAGCTTATCTAGTTTAAATAAGATATCTAATGCAGGTGTAGAATTTAAAAACCCTAGAGACGGAAGTTATATCTTTTTAACTCCCGAAAAAGTAATGGATATTCAGAATGATTTGGGCTCGGACGTAGCGATGGCTTTTGATCACTGTCCTCCTCATACTTTGAGTGAAAACGATGTTGAAGAATCTTTAAATCGTACCCATATATGGTTAGAGAAATGTGTTGCGAAGCATAAAGGTTTAGATCAAGCATTATTTGGAATTGTCCAAGGTGGTAAATACCCAAAGCTAAGGGAAATTAGTGCGAGATTTACAAGCTCCTTTGATCTGCCTGGGATAGCAGTTGGAGGAGTAAGTGTTGGTGAATCGGTTGAAGAGATTCGTGAAGTCATAAATTTTGTCCCTGAATTCATACCCAAAGATAAGCCAAAATACTTAATGGGCATAGGCTCTTTAAGTGAGATTGCACTCGCTGTCTCAAAGGGATTTGATCTTTTTGATTGTGTTTTACCTACAAGACTTGGAAGGCACGGTACTGCATTATTCAATGGCGAGAAATGGAATATGAGAAACGCTAGATTTAGAAATGATTTTTCTCCAATAGATGACACTTGTAATTGCGAAACCTGTAAATCCTATACTCGTGCATATTTACATCATTTAATTAGAAATGATGAGATATTGGGGCTTACACTTATAAGTATTCATAATATTTCTCATTTAATAAGATTTTCTAAATCAATAACTGCAGCGATTAAAGATAATTGTTTTACAATAGATTTCGCTCCTTGGAAAACTTCCTCTATTGCTCACCATACGTGGTAACGTCTTAACATAATTAATTATTCTTTTTAAAAAGGTGCTAACTCTTTTAAATACATTCGCTGAATTACCAGAAGCCTACAAAGCTTTCGCCCCAACCGTCGATGTTCTTCCATTGATACCTTTATTTTTCTTTTTATTAGTATTCGTTTGGCAAGCTGCCGTTGGATTTAAATAAAGTTATTTTGTCTAGAAGGGTTTTTCAAGAGATATTGCATCACCAGAGTTTTCAACTGCGCATTCAATAAAATCCGCAATTTTTAAAGCTCTTGAAGCTTGCTCTCCATCTACTTCTGGAGATTCTTTTCCTTGGACGCATTTCAGGAAATGTTCCAATTCAGCATATAATGGCTCAATTGATGTAGTACTGACTTCCTCTACGTAACCGTCATTTCTATAAACTAATTCTCCATGATCAGCAGAGTATGACTCATGCGATTTTCTGTGAATTTGTAGGGAATGATTTAGAAAATCAGTCTCAACAAGTCCTTTCTCACAATGAGCACTTAAACTCCTTATTTTTTTATGACTCATTTTGCTTGCAGTTAAGCTAGCAATAACATTATTTTTAAAAACTAAAGTAGCGTTAACATAATCTATTAATCCATGGCTATTTCTCCCACCGACTGCAGCTAATTTTTGAATTTTTGAGTTTACTAGTTCTAAAACAAGATCAATGTCGTGAATCATTAAATCCATAACAACCGAAACATCATTTGCTCTATCAGCATGAGGACTATGTCTTCTTGCTTCTAATACAACAATTTCCTCATTATGAATTATTTTATTTAATTCTCTAAAAGCAGGATTAAATCTTTCGATGTGACCAACTTGTAAAAGGCGTTTGCTTTTTTTTGAGGCATCTATTAGAGATTTTGCTTCTAACTCAGTAGCCGCAATTGGTTTTTCAATGAGAACATGAACTTTACCCTGAAGGCATTCTAAGCCAACTTGATGATGAAGAAGAGTAGGAACGGCAATACATATTGCATCAACTTTTGGGATAAGCTCTTTGTAGTCTTGAAACCATTCACATTGGAATTGTTCAACAGCTAATTCACCCCTTTTTTTATTTGGATCAGCAACTCCTACCAAATCTGCATCTCTCAATAAACTAAGTACACGAGCATGATGCCAACCCATATTCCCTATTCCTATGACTCCAACCTTAACTGGAGATGAGGTTGGTTTCATATCTTAAAATCCATACTTAATAAGTTATTATCCTCCATTAGGTACCATTATAAGTTTTTTGGTAGAATAATTTTTACACGTTCTATTCTGGGACCAGACATTGAAATAATTTCAAACTTAATATTATTAAAATCTAGGACATCTCCTATCTTTGGAACCATTTGAAATTTTTCAAGGAGAAATCCTGCAAGAGTATGATAATCATTCCCCTCTGGAATTAAGCAACCTAATTTTTTGTTTATTTCTAAAATTTCGGATTTACCTGATATTGACCATTTTTTAGAGAGGTTATCTAACATTTTCATGTCTGAATATATTCTGTTATTGAGCATTTCTTCTCCAACAATTTCACCATTAAGATCAGCAGCTGTAATTAATCCTTCAGTCCCCCCATGTTCGTCAACTACAAGTAAGAAAGGATTATAGTCTCTAACTATTGGGAGTATTTCAGCTAGAGAACAAGTTTCTATTACCTTGGCAACTGGTAATAGGAAAGGTTCCAACAATGTATTAGCCTCCATTTCTCCCTTGGCTATGGGTTTCGCTAAGTAGCGTAGATCTAATACTCCTAACACTTCGTCAAGAGATTCACCTATTACAAAAAAACGGGCATGTCTTGTTTTATGTACTTGAGTCATGAGTTTAGAAAAAGTAATATTTTTTGGCAAAGTTACCATTTCGGATCTTGGAACCATAACTTCTTTTACTTGAGTATCTTTTAAAGCAAATACTCCTTCAAGTATGTTTTTTTCATCAGGCTTAAGACCAGTTACATTATCTGTTTCTATAAGAGTTTCTAATTCACCTGCTGATAAAACTGAATTTAAGGAATCCCATTTATTATTTAAATTAAATAGACCTAGGCAGGCACTTGCAAAAAATTCGATTATCGCAACAATAGGTTTCATTCCTTTGCGAATCGCATCGAATATTGTAGTTAACCTTAAAGCGGCAGATTCTGGATTATTAATTACTAATGCTTTAGGAATAAGCCCAGAAACAAGGGTGACAATTAAAACTACAAATAAGAACAATATCAGGTCATATATTCTATTTTGCAATATATTTTCCTTCCAGTACTGATTAGCTAGGCCTTTACTGATCCAACCTATAGCTACAAGTGATATTGTAACCCCAAATTGAGTTGCTATTAATGAAGATCTGAATCTTTTTTGTATTTTTAAAATTGAAAAAGCCCCCTTTTTCTTTTCTTCTATAAGCCTCAAAACTTTACTTGGTCTTATCAATAAGAAAGAAAGTTCACTTGCAGCAAAAAAAGAGGGAAATATCAAAAGAAATAATATTAAAGTTATTTTCATTTGATGACAAATTACTAGTGGGGGTGGCGAGGATCGAACTCGCCTTAGCCAAATTATGAGTTTGGTGCATTCACCAGATTGCTACACCCCCAGTGTTTTAAAAAAATTGAATACATCAAAACTCAATATACAACATTAAAAATAATATTTCAAAAAACACAATCTTAGATAGTTTTTGTGAGATTTCTTTTTTTTCTTCTAATCTTTAAATATATGTTTATTTTTTTAATGAGTATTTTTTCGGAAAAGTATTATTTACATAGAGAAAAATTGTTGAAAAAGCTTATTCAAAAATCCTACAAAAAGGGAAGTTTTACTTTAGCTTCAGGCAAAAAAAGCGATCATTATTTCAACTGTAAGCCAGTTTCTCTCAATGGTGAAGGTTTGCAACTAATAAGTCATTTATTTTTAGAGTTGTTAGATTCAAATTCAAAGGCTGTGGCAGGATTAACTTTAGGAGCTGATCCATTGGTTAGTGGTTTGATCGTAACAGCTGCTTATAAAGGATTAGATCTTGATGCCTTAATTATTAGGAAAGAAATTAAGAATTATGGAACAAAGTCTGGAATAGAGGGGCCTCTTTTAAAAGAAGGTATACTTGTGACCGTCCTTGAAGATGTTGTTACTACTGCCGGATCAGCTATCAAGGCTATAAAAAAATTACGAGAAAATAATTATTTAGTAAACGAAGTTTTGTCTATTGTTGATAGAGAGGAGGGAGGTTACGAAGCTCTTAGGTCAGAAAATGTTAAATTAAAAAGTTTATTTTCTATGCGGGACTTTACTTAAATGCAAAAAATTCCAGAAATTAAGAAAAAACATTTTTGGTTAGGAAAGTTTTATTCCTTTTCGGTATTTGGAAAAGATAATAGAAAATTTTTAAATGGAATAACAACTGGAAATATTCTTTACTCAAAAAATAAAGTTTTAAAGACCTGTTGGCTCAGTCCGAATGGAGCATTAAGATCTTTGCTTGAAATTAATTTTTTAGATGAAAAGTCGGAATTAGTTATATTAGAAGGAAATAAAAATGAAATACTAGAATATTTCAATAAAATTATATTTCCTGCAGATGATGTAGGTTTAACCGATCCTATCTTAATAAATAGATTTCAGGAAATTGATAATACTAATTCGTGGAGATACCATAAACCAATTTATTTTAAAAATGAAGATCCAGAATTTCAGAAATACAAAAAGAAAATAAATATACTTGATTCAACTGAGTTGCAATTATGGAAAATTAAGCAGGCTATTCCTTCTTTTGATAATGAAATAAATGGAAAAAATAATCCATTGGAACTTGGTTTAACAGATCTTGTGAATTTTGATAAAGGTTGTTATTTAGGTCAAGAGACAATTTCAAAAATTAAGAATGTTGCATCATTAAAACAGGAAATAAGAATTTGGAATACTTTGGATTCTAACTTTAACTTTCAATGTGCAAACAAAAATATATACTTAAACTCTACAAAGGAAAATACTGTGGGTAAAATTACAAGTTTTTATCAATTAGGTTCTAAAGTAACAGGCTTAGCGATGATCAAAAGAAAATATTTGGAAACATCAAATCCTTTTTTCTCAGAAATTTATGGAAAAATTAAAATAGTTAAATCTATTGCTTCAATTTTTCTTTAATTTTTTTAGCCTGATTTTTAATTATCCACTTCGTAATATTTAATGTCGCCAAACAGTCATCTTTGTTGTAGTTTATAATTTTTTTTAAAAAGATTTCATTCTTTGAAATTCGATATTGAATCCACCAATATAATGCTTTTGAGCCATTTACATTTTTTTGCGTCCATTCGAAACCAGTAAAATTAGCAACTGTTTTTAAACTATAGTTTTTGATTGGTAATATCCAAGATTCCCTAATTAAGCAATGTAAATCTATGAACCTTGATTTTAAAAGTTCAATCTCTTCGCAATTGAAATTCAATTTTTGTGCTATTAATATAATTGCTAGCTTTTCAGTTTCTCCATAATGTAAAACTGGCCAATATTGTTTTGAAAAAAGTATTTGCATTATTTTTTTATAAGATTCTGTATTATTATTTTTTATATTTAAGATTGGTTTATAAAAATCATCTTCAATATTTCTGAATAAATTATCTATTTTTATAAATCCGTACAAGAAATCATGTTTCTCGTCTGGATTTGACTCAATATCAAAAATAAAAAATCCCGAATCTTTTTTTGATAATAGATTAGATAAATATTCACCTTTAGAAATTTGGATTGGTTCGCCTGAAATATAGGCTTTTGCTTGCTTAATAAATTTTGAAGCTTTTTCAGACTTTTGCACATTAAACTTAGATAAATTATTACTTAATTCAATTTCATTTTGAGAAGACAATTTGTATATATTATGAATCCCATTATTTTTAAGCAATTTAGCTGTTTTGGATCCAATTCCATCAATATCTGTTAAGTATCCATGGTCTTTAGCCTCCTTGTCACAAAAATTTTGCCAAGTACATATCGTGCACTTTTTTCTATCTTCAGTAATTTTTGGAATTAATCCTTCTAAGGACATATTCATATTGTAAAAAAGGTCTAATGCTTTTTTTCTTAATTTGTGGTTCAAATTTATTTCTTCAACTTTAATGGTATTCGCATAATTCGAAATTACGAAACCTTTCTTAATTGTTGATTCCTGAAAAGGTTCTAGGAAAGTTGAACAAAAAGCTAAATCTATAAAATGTTCTTTAGTTGTTTTGCGGCCAATCCTATATACCCCTGGTAAATATTTATACTTTCCCCATTTACTTTCGCCAATCGTTCTAATTAATATTTGGGGATGTATTTCAGCATTAATATTTTTAAATGAGCTAATTTTTAACTTTAATCCAATTACTCCTTTTGATCCCTTCTCACAAGCTTTTAATCCCGAGTACAAATCACCATCGCAATATCCATTGAAAATTTTGTACTGATTTGTTACTTGTATCGCTGTATGTGGAGACCAAGTTTTGAAAGATTTATTCCCATTAATATCTAGCCAGGCTTTCCTTTTACATCTTATGAAACTTTTTAAATTAATATTATTCAAATTACTCTATAAAAGGAGTTTTAATTTGTACTCATATAAATTAATATAGTTAATTATGGGAAATCAAGGAACTTTTTTAATTTGTCAATATATACATTAGATAAAATAAAATTTGGCACCGATGGGTGGAGAGGCATAATTGGATTTGATTTCAACTTTTATAACCTTGCGAGAGTGGTTGTGGCTTCATGTCAAGAATTACATTATCAATATTCTGATAAAGTGAATTCAAATAAAATTTTGATTGGATATGATCGCAGGTTTATGGCAAGAGAATTTGCAGAGCAAATCATACCCTTTGTTAAGGGATGTGGTTTAGAGCCCATTTTATCTAGTACTTATGTAACAACACCATCTTGTAGTTTTTACGTGAAGGAAAAAAAGTGTTTGGGTGCTTTAGTTATCACTGCAAGTCATAATCCATACAATTGGTTGGGCTTAAAAATAAAGAGCTTTTATGGATGTTCTGTGGATGAATATTTTACTAGTCAAATTGAAAAAAGATTACTGCTTGGAAATGCAATCGAAAGTGTAGTAAGTTCATATGAAATAGTTGATGTTAAGAAATTTCATTTAGAGAAGATAAAATCTCTATTTGATGTTGAATTTATTTGTAATAGTTTAAAAAAATTGAATATGAAAATTTTTGTCGATTCAATGCATGGTTCGTGTGCGAAATGTATATCTGATATCTTTAATTGTAATGATTCAGAAATAGTTGAGGAAATTAGGGAAAATTCAGACCCTGTTTTTGGTGGTAATCCCCCTGAACCACTTTCTGATTATTTAGGTAAGTTAAGCGAAATACTTAAAAAGAATACTAAAAATGGAATTAAGACATTAGGAATTATCTTTGATGGCGATGGTGATAGAATTGCAGTAATAGACGAAAAAGGTAGATACTGCAGTACACAAAATTTACTTCCTTATTTCATAAGTTATTTAGGAGGAATTAATAATAATTCTTATCCTGTTTTAAAAACTGTTAGCGGCTCAGATATCATTACAAATATATCAAAAAAACAAAATCGAAAGGTTTTTGAACTTCCTGTTGGATTTAAATATATTGCTAAAGAAATGATTAAGGGTGATATTTTTATAGGTGGAGAAGAATCTGGGGGTGTAGGTTTTGGTAATTTTATACCAGAAAGAGATGCACTTTATGCCGCGATGGTTTTATTGAATGGTATTGCTGAAAAGTCTCAATTCTTAAGCGAAACTCTAGATGAAATTCAAGAAAATTTTGGGCCAAGTTTTTATAAAAGAATTGATATGAATTTTTCAAATCTTACAGATAAAGATTATATTCAAAAATTTATTCTCAATAATATTCCTGAGAAAATAAATAGTTATAAGATTTCAGATGTTTCTAAAATTGATGGAGTGAAATTTAGAATTGAAAGTAACTTTTGGATCCTATTTAGGTTTTCGGGAACCGAACCTCTATTAAGAATATATTGTGAAGCTCCATCGGAAATTTGTTTAGAAGAGATTTTAAAGTGGGGTCAAAAAATTATTAACTTGGCAATAAAAAAAAGATGAAGAAATTGTATTTAGCAAGTAAAAATAAGGGAAAAATTGAAGAGTATAAGAAATTGCTATCAACCGTTAATTGTCAATTATTACTTCAACCAGAATCATTAGAAGTTGAAGAGGATGGTCTAACATTTAGAGATAATGCAATTAAAAAAGCAAGTGAAGTTTCCAGAAAAACAAATAATTTCTCAATAGCAGATGATTCTGGAATTTGTATTGAAGCATTAGATGGGAAGCCTGGTATTTACTCATCAAGGTATGCTGAAAATGATCATAAAAGAATTGAACGGGTTTTAAAAGAACTTAATGGAATTCAAAATAGAAGTGCTTTCTTTATTGCCAATATTTGTGTTTGTTCCCCAAGTGGTGAAGTGATAATAGAATCTGAAGCTAAATGTTTTGGTAATATTATTTTTAATCCAAGAGGTGAGTCTGGTTTTGGATATGACCCGATTTTTGAGGAGAGTTCTACCGGATTAACTTTTGCAGAAATGAATAATGTTATTAAAGACTCCTGTAGCCATAGAGGAAAAGCACTAAAAAAGATTATTCCAGATTTGCGTGAAATTTTCTCTTGACTTCAATTAACCCATGATCCATGAAGGCCATGGGGAATCGAAATGGGTAATTCATAAACAGCTAATTCTTTTAAGTCTTTGGCGTCTAATATCACTAAATCGCTTCCTCTTCTTTTCCCATTCCATAAAATTATAAATAAAAATCCATCATCTTCTTCAGAAGATTTTTCTGAGGGAACCATAATGGGTTCACTTACAAATCCACTCGGCCCTGCTGACCAAGAAAGCTCTTCCTTTGAAATCAAATTTATTTTTTTTATTGCTTGAAGTGGAGCGTTTCCTTGCTTTTGGGATGTGCTTGCCATCCAACTAAAGGTTGCGGGTAATCCTAAATTTTTCGGATTAACAACACCAAATTCACAACATTGTTCGCTTATAGTTTCAAGCTCACTAGTTTTGCTCTTTAAATTAATAGTTGATCTTTTTAGTTTTCCTTCAGGATATTTATCAAAATCAATATTCCTAAAATTCTCATCAGGGCCGACTGATGGGAAATCATCATAAAAAATACTATCTAAAATTATTTTGCAATCTTTTTCATATGCATTTACATGATGAAAAACGAATCCCTCTGGAGCATCTATTATTAACGGTGGTTGACCTCTAAACAATCCACTTTCTCTTGGTATGATAAAAAACTTTGCCTTCTTATTTGGATTCGACTTTAGACATTGAGCTGCACCTTTCTGGCCCATGACAAATGGAAGAGGGTTGAAGTCGATAGCATTCTGTAAAAATATTGCCCAATTTGTTGTAATCGCGAAATCATGAAGGAATGCAAAGCCGTTAAAAGTATCTTTTCTATCAATTAGAAGCTCGCCAGAATTTTCGCCAGCATTATTAAACTCCATTAATCTAATCGTACTTTTTGGCCCCGTCTGAACTCCAAAAGTGACTAGGAGTTCTGAAGATGTTTTTGAATTTAGGTCTATTTTAGGGTGAGCACTGAATGCTTCATTAGGACTGAGTACCCCATTTAGTGTTGTTAACCCAATAGTGTCAAGATTGTCAGGATTTAATGCATGTGGCCCTGCTGCTTCCCATAATGCGAGAACTTCATCTCCTAATTTAACTACATGAGTATTTGCGATATTCTTGAATTTTAGGTCAAGAACGTTATTTAAAATACCTCCATTTTTTTGAGTACCAAAAACTCCTCTATAAATAAACTTATTTATTTTTTCTTCTTCTAAATACCCCTTAGTTTTTACAAATCTATTGGTCAAGAATGGCTTGCCATTTTCAAATTTTATGGATGTGATCATCCCATCTCCATCAAATGGATGATGAACCCATTGCCCTCCTCTCTCTAATATTCCAGGTCCATTTCTTAATAAAGTTCCATTTAAATTTTTAATGCTTTTACCTCTACTTATTTTAAGAGGTTCCTTTGTTAGTTCTTTTTCTACATTTTTATAAGCACTAGACCAATCTTCTTTATTAAAGCTTTCAATATCATAAACTTTTTTGTCTTGTAAATTAGTCACAATAAAATAATCGTTATTTATATTTTCGCCAAAAATCAAGGTAATTGTGGCTAATTCGAAAAAATTCCTATTTTATTGATTTTCAAGCATTCCTTTACTGCTTGGAACTGAATCAAATCTTCTCAGATCTATTTCAGTAGCCATTCTCATTGCTCTTGAAAAAGCTTTAAAGCAAGCTTCAACTATGTGATGTGAGTTACTACCGCGTATTTGATTAATGTGGAGAGTAATTCCACTATTATTTACGAAAGCAATAAAAAACTCTCTTACGAGTTCAGTATCATAATTTCCTATCCTAGGAGCTTTTAATTCAAGATCATAAGATAGATGTGGTCTGCCAGAACAATCTAAAGTAACTTGAACTAATGCTTCATCTAATGGTGCAAAGAAATGGCCAAATCTGCTTATCCCTTTTCTTTCTCCCAAGGATTTAGAAAATGCTTTGCCTAATGCAATGCCTACATCTTCGTTAGTATGGTGATCATCAATATGAGTATCTCCAATTGCCTTTATTTTTAAATCAAATAAACCATGACTAGATATTTGGTGAAGCATGTGATCTAAGAATGGTATTCCAGTATCAATATCAGAAATACCACTGCCATCCAGGTTTATAAATACAGAGATATCTGTTTCATTCGTTTTTCTTTTTATTTCAGATTTCCTTAGAGGGGACATTTTTGTGCAAAAACTTAGTTTACATTCCATTAATGCAGTAACCTGCATCAACATAAATTGTTTGGCCTGAAATCCCGCTAGAAAGATCACTTAATAGAAAAGCAGCAGTATTCCCTACTTCTGTTTGAGTGACGGTTCTGCGTAATGGGGCCTTTTCTTCAACATTATGAATCATATCTAAAATGCCACCTATAGCAGAACTCGCAAGTGTTCTTATTGGTCCAGCACTTATTGCATTGACTCTGATTTGTTTTTCGGGTCCTAGTTCTGCAGAAAGATATCTCACTGAAGCCTCTAAGGCTGCTTTGGCAACCCCCATAACATTGTAGTTAGGTATCGCCCTCTCTGATCCTAAATAAGTTAAGGAGATAACTCCAGCTCCATCACTAAAAAGTGGTTTTGCTGCTTTACATAAAGGTGCTAATGAATACGCACTTATATTAAGAGCCCTATCAAAACCTTCGGATGAGGTAGCACTATAATCTCCAATCAATTCGTCGCGACCTGCAAATGCCAAACAGTGAACTAATCCGTCAATTTGTCCCCAATTATCTTTTATGTGTTTAAAGATTTCTTCTATTTGCGCTGGATTTTGAACATCAAGAGGCAAAAATAACGATGGGTTTAATGGCTCAGTTAGTTCTCTAACTTTAGATTCAAATCTTCCTTTTTCATCAGGTAAATATGTGATTCCTAGTTCTGCTCCAGCTTTTGAAAGTTGTTGAGCAATTCCCCATGCTATTGAACGATTGTTGGCAATTCCCGTCACAAGAATTTTTTTACCAGTAAGATTTAGAAGCATTTTGTTTATTATTTCTTTTATTCTCCTATATAAAAGTACCTATCTTTACGGATTACAGCAAAATATACAATAATTTTCAAATATAAGAAATATTTTTTTAAACATGGTTAGAACAAATTCTCAGGTTTTGGAATTAGATTTTCACTTACCTAATTTCGAAATGTTAAATGCTAATTCTTCAAATACTGAATATTTTAATTCTCATAATCTAGATAATAGGCATTTACTTTTAATGTTTATTTGTGCCCATTGCCCATTTGTTAAGTATATTGAAAATCAAATTTTCAAATTAACTAAAGAAATTGAGAATAAAGTTCAAACAATCGCAATTTCTAGTAACGATATTGTCACTCACCCCTCAGATTCTCCAGAAAATTTAAGAATGCAAGCACAATTACAAGGTTGGAGTTTCCCTTATCTATATGATGAAAATCAAAATTTTGCTAAGGCATTAAAAGCAGCTTGCACTCCAGATTTTTATTTATTTTCTAATAAAGGGGATGGTAATTTTTTATTGTATTATCACGGACAATTAGATGATAGTAGACCAGGTAATAATATCCCCATAACTGGCGAAGATTTGCGCTCTGCTGTAAAAGACTTGAATCAAGGCAATTCTTATCCTTTAAATCAGATGCCATCTTTAGGGTGCAACATTAAATGGACTCCTGGTAAAGAACCGAGTTGGTTTAAATGAACTAAAATGTTTTTATTTCCCTAGAAATATTGTTTAGGGTTAATATATTCAATATGCAGATACCTCCATTTACTTTAGATAGGCAGTTCCAAGAAATTGGCCACGAAATAGAAAGTGAAGTTTATAGGGTTTTAAAGGGAGGCCAATATATTGGGGGAGAAGAAATTAGCAAATTTGAGGAAAATTTTTCTAATCTTATTGGAGTCGATAATACTATTGGATGTAACAGTGGAACTGATGCTTTAGTATTGGCTTTGCGAGCATTAGATATTGGGGAGGGTGACGAAGTTATTACATCATCTTTTAGCTTTTTTGCAACTGCAGAGGCTATTAGTGCAGTTGGTGCTAATCCAATTTTGGTAGATATTGATCCAGGAACTTATCTTATTGATACTGAACTAATAGAACGAGAAATAAATTCTAATACTAAGGCAATTATTCCAGTCCATCTTTTTGGAAATGCAGTGAATATGACTTCAGTAAAATCATTGGCTGATAAATATGACTTAAAAGTAATTGAAGATTGTGCACAGGCAACGTGTACAATGTGGGAAAATTCCAAAGTTGGGAGTATTGGTGATATTGGTTGCTTTAGCTTTTTCCCTACCAAAAATTTAGGTGCTGCTGGAGATGGTGGAGCAGTAACAACATCAGATGAGGAAATTGCTAAAAGAATTAGAGAACTAGCTGTTCATGGTAGCCCTAAAAGATACCACCATACTCAAATTGGATACAATAGTAGACTGGATGCAATTCAAGCTGCAGTATTGAATATAAAAATTAAATATATTTCAAAGTGGATTAGTAATCGCCAAAAAGTCGCTAATAATTACTTTGATTTATTAGAAAAAAATCCATTTATTAGTTTTCCTAAAATTAGTACTGATGCAATTTCCCACTCTTGGAATCAATTTGTCATTAAATTAAAAAATCAAAAATATCACTGCAATGAAGACTTTTCAAACCTATTTGAAACTGATTGCAAAAAATATTACTCCTTGAGAAATTTGGTGAAGCAACAACTTTATGAAAAAGGTATCAACTCAATTATTTATTATCCAATTCCAATTCATGCACAAAAAGCTTACAAAAATAAAAGTTTTTCTAGAACAAAGCTGATAAATACAGAAAAAATTTGTACAGAAGTCCTTAGTCTTCCAATGTTCCCAGAAATTTCATATGAAGAACAAGTTTATGTAGCTGATAACGTAAATATAGTTTTAAAAAATTGCATAGAGGAAATTCAAATTTCTGCATAAAGTGATTTAAACAATTTTTGCTGTATGTTGTGATTTACGATAGGTCTTGGGTAATTATTTTTTTCTAAATTAGATATTTCTCCATTTAGTAGATCTGAATTTGACACTTTAGATAATTCAGGAATCCAAAATTTTATGTATTCACAAATAGGATCGAACTTTTTTGATTGAGTATATGGATTAAAAATTCTAAGTGGTTTAGGATCCATTCCGCTACTTGCGCTCCATTGCCATCCTCCATTATTTGCGGCTAAGTCTCCATCGACCAACATCTCCATAAATTTTTTCTCACCCATTTTCCAATTGCATATAAGATCTTTTACAAGAAATGAAGCTACTATCATCCGACATCTGTTATGCATCCAACCAGTAGTATTTAGCTGACGCATTGCAGCATCAACTATAGGAACACCAGTTTCTCCGTTGCTCCAATGCTGAAACCATTCATTATTATTCTGCCATGGAAATTGATTCCATTTTTTTCTGTATGGGCCTCTCTCTAATTCTGGGAAATGGAATAAACAATGTTGATAAAATTCCCGCCAGACAAGTTCTTTTTGCCAAGTTTCAATTGATAAGTAATTTTCATGATTTTCAAAACCTGAATTTAAATTTAATGTGGCGTTCCAAACTTTTCTGATGCTGATGGTCCCGAATCTTAGAGATGCGCTCAAAAAAGATGTTCCATTATAGGAAGGCAAATCTCTTGCAGAATTGTAAGAAAATATTTTTTTTTCATTAATAAAGTTTTTTAATAATATTTCTGCAGCCTTCTCACCAGGTCTACAAGGACAGATACCGGACCCTGAAAATTTGATATTTTTAAGAAATTTCTTTAAAACCGTATCAGACGAATTTATGGCCTTATTTTCTTTGAGTTTATTATCAATATCTTTAAATTGGTAAATAACTTTTTCTTGATCATATGAACCTGATAAATTCATTTTTGATTTAAGGTTTTTATAAAAAGGGCCAAAAACCGAATAGGGTTTATTATTCCCTGAAAATATTTTTGAAGGCTCTATTAACAAGTGATCCCAAGATTCAACAACTTGTATGTTATTTTCCATCAAATGATTTTTTATCTGTAAGTCTCGATTAATCTCATAAGGT
This sequence comes from Prochlorococcus sp. AG-449-P16, assembly GCA_003212175.1. Lineage (GTDB taxonomy): Bacteria > Cyanobacteriota > Cyanobacteriia > PCC-6307 > Cyanobiaceae > Prochlorococcus_A. The sequence continues at coordinate 16,757 of QCQN01000002.1, read as the reverse complement.
TCAATTGATTTATTCCAAAAAACAAATTTGGCATCTATTGTCTTTGCTAATTGAGGAATAATTGATACTGGATCTCCTTCTCCTATAACTAACCTGCTACCCATTTTTTTCCAATTATTTCCTAACTCTTGAAGCGAATTCCCAAGAAACCAAGCTCTTGAATTTGCGTTAAAATCGTGTGAATAATTTTTATCAAAAATATAAGTTGAAGTAATAGCATTTGATAATGAAAATGCTTTTATTAAAGCTTGATTATCAGTTGTTCTAAGGTCTTTTTTATGCCATAAAAGTATTCTAGGATTATTCATGAATTCTCTAAAAATTGTTTTGCTCTAAACCACGCAGTCACAGTTTTTGCATCAAGAATTTCATCACCACTAGAAATAAGATTATCTAACTCGTCAGGATTTAAAATTAATACTTTTATATCTTCATCTAAATCTCCTTTAACCTCTGACTTCAGTTTGCTCAAATCGCGGGCAAGATACAAATAAATTTCTTCATCTGCATAACCAGGAGCAGGTACAAGAGTTCCTAATTCATCCCATTTGTCTGCAGTAAATCCAGTCTCCTCTTGAATTTCTCTTTTAATAGAATTAATAGGCGTTTCGCCTATTTCTAATGTGCCAGCGGGAAATTCTAATAAATATCTTGAAACTGCAAATCTATATTGCCTAAGAATTATAACTTTGTTGTCTTTTGTAATAGGTACAGCTAAAGCTGCTCCAGGATGCCTGATGTATCCATATTCACCTTCATGACCATTTGGTAATTGTATTCTATTAATTTCAAAACTAAATTTTTTAGATTTTAACTCCGATATTTTTTCTTTAAATATGGATTTTCTTAGTAAATTTTTATTACCCATAGTTTTTAAATGTAGTAAGCATAACAGTTATTTTTTGATTTTGTAAATTAGGTGATGGACCACCTTAGTTCATTTAATTTCTTTATATATTGTGTTTTATTTAAGATTTCAGATAGTGGCGTAATAACAAAATTACGATTCATAAATCTGGGGTGTGGCAGCGTAAGTTCTCTATCAGTAAAATGAAAGTCTTCCCACCACAGAATATCTAAATCAAGACATCTTGATAGCCATTTCTGACCTTTTGGCGTATCTTGTCGTCCAAAAAAACTTTCTAATTTTTTTAACTCTTTCAATAGTAACTTTGCATTTTTTATAGAAGTCTTTGGAAAATTATTACTTTTTATTAGTAAAAGAGTATTAAGGTAATTTGGCTGATAATTTTCAACTCCATGAGGTAATGTCTCGTATATTGAAGACCATAGAAAGTCTGAGCTAGATTTTTCAATAGCTTCTTTGTCATTTTGACTTTGATTTATCCAAATTTTTACAGTTTCCTCTAGTCTAGGTTTACAAGTTATTAAGGACTCCAAAGGAGAGCCGAATTTACTATCAATATTTGCTCCAAGGGATATACATAGTCCATTTTTGATATTAAGATTTGATAATTCCACTACAAAATATAAAGTAATTGGATAAATTCTATAACAGGCATTTTTAAAGTGATTTTGAAACAAGATCTAAAAGAAAAAGAAGAAATTAAAGATTTAATGAAATCAAGGGACTCTTTTAGATCTTTTCCTTTGGCTGCAATTACTGGTCATAGCTTATTGAAATTATCTTTGCTTCTATCAGCAGTAGATCCAAGTTTAGGAGGTGTAATTATTGCTGGGGGAAGAGGTACTGGTAAATCTGTTTTGGCAAGAGGGTTGCATAATTTAATTCCTCCAATAGAAATTCTAGACAATGAAGCAATACTGGAAAAGTTAGATCATGGTAATAATGCATTAAGACCTATAAGTAGAAACTTAGATCCAAATAAGCCAGATGAGTGGGATGAAAATACCAAAAAATTGTTGGAGGCAACAATTGGAAATAATTATCTTAATCAAATTGGAGATATCCCTAAAAAGGTAAAAGAAGCACCATTTATTCAAGTTCCTATAGGGATAACTGAAGATAGACTTGTGGGTTCAATAGATGTAGCAGCCTCTTTAAATACAGGAGAACAAGTATTTCAGCCGGGAATTTTAGCAGAGGCCCATAGAGGCGTTTTGTATGTTGATGATATTAATTTACTTGATGATGGGATTGTAAATTTAATTCTTGAAGCTGCTGGAAGAGAGCAGAACAATATTGAGCGAGATGGTTTGAGTTTGTCCCATCCATGCAGATCTCTTTTGATTGCGACTTATAATCCAGAAGAGGGATCTTTAAGAGATCATGTTTTAGATCGTTTCGCAATTGTCCTTTCGGCAGATCAGACTATTGATAATACTCAAAGAGTTGAAATTACAAAATCTGTTTTATCTTATGCGGAAAATAATTCGAAGTTTTCAGAAAAGTGGTCTGAAGAGACTGACAATTTGTCAACTCAATTAATTTTGGCTAGACAATGGTTAAAGGATGTAAAAATTACTAAAGAACAAATAACTTATCTAGTGAATGAAGCTTTAAGAGGAGGAGTTGAGGGACATAGATCTGAATTATTTGCTGTTAAAGTTGCAAAAGCGAATGCAGCACTTAGGGGTGATGAGAACGTTAATTCTGAGGATTTAAAGGTTGCTGTAAGACTAGTTATTCTTCCTAGGGCAATGCAAATACCCCCTGAAGATGATAATGATATCCAACCACCACCACCTGAGGAACAGAGCCCACCACCACCTGAATCAAATAATGATGATTCAGAACCGGATCCTGACGATAATCAAGAGAATCAAGAAGAAGAACAGGAAGAAGACAATTCTGATGGAGATGAAGACTCTTCTCCAGAAATACCAGAAGAATTCATCTTAGATCCTGAAGCATGCATGGTTGATCCAGATTTATTACTTTTTTCATCTGCTAAAGCTAAAGCGGGAAATAGTGGGAGTAGATCAGTAATTTTTAGTGATAGTAGGGGTAGATACGTAAAACCTATAATTCCAAGAGGAAGTTTAAAAAGAATAGCCGTTGATGCAACTCTTCGAGCAGCAGCTCCTTATCAAAAATCAAGAAGATTAAGAAATCCTAACAAGAAAATTGTTATTGAGGAAAATGACTTTAGAGCAAAGCTTCTTCAAAAAAAGGCAGGAGCTTTGGTTATTTTTTTAGTTGATGCGAGTGGGTCTATGGCACTTAATAGAATGCAAAGTGCCAAAGGTGCCGTAATTAGGCTTCTGACTGAGGCTTATGAAAATAGAGATGAAGTAGCACTTATTCCTTTCAGAGGAAATCAAGCGGAAGTCCTTCTACCTCCAACAAGATCTATTACAGCTGCAAAAAGAAGATTAGAGACTATGCCTTGTGGGGGAGGTTCTCCTTTGGCTCATGGTCTAACTCAATCTGCAAAGGTAGCTAAAAATGCTCTTTCAACTGGAGATATTGGTCAGGTTATTGTGGTTGGTATTACAGATGGCAGAGGAAATGTTCCATTAAGTTTGTCATTAGGTCAGAATGATGACAAAGAAAATAGTAACGAAAATGAAAATGTAGATTTAAAACAAGAAGTTTTAGATATTGCTTCAAAATATCCTATGTTAGGAATAAAATTATTAGTTATAGATACTGAAAGAAAATTTATTGCAAGTGGTTTTGGTAAAGAATTGGCAGAAGCTGCTCAAGGGAAATATGTTCAATTACCTAAAGCTACTGATAAAACAATTGCAGCAATGGCCTTAAACGCAATAAATGAGTTTTAATTTGTTAAGGGTAAATTTCATTAAGGAATTTTGAAAGTCCAATAGTTAAATCTCTTATTGATTTAGTAAGTTCTTTGTCCTTCATAAGCAGCTCCACATCATCACTCATATTATCAATTTTGCCTGATATTGATTTTGCCGCGTTTATGGTTAATTTAATATCATTTAAAGTTTCTTCTTCGTCAAACGTAGACAAAATATTGTTTAGATGAGTCACTGCTACAGATATTTCTTTTATTAATGGTTTAACTCTTAAAACTTCCTCCTTTGATAAAAATATTAATTCATCAAGATTTTCTTGGGTTCTATCAAATTGATCCATTGACTTGACTATATTTTCAACTAAATTTTCTTGATTTGATTCTTTCAAAAGTTGATTTATCCTACTGGTAATATTTGAAAGGCTTGAAAGCTGCTTCCCAGTGATAGTGTCTCCTTTGCAGACAATTAATTTAGTATTGCATGAATCCGAAATTGCATTCTTTGTATTTTTGGGTATTGTTCTGTCACTAGTTTCTAAAGCAACTTGGACATCGCCTCCTAAAAAGGAATTTGTGACCACTCTCGCAAATGTCGGTTTAGGAAGAATAATATCAGGGTTATTTATAACAATTTTCGCTTTTATCGATTCATTAGTAAAAAGGATATCTTCAATTGAACCAACCAAGATACCTCTATAAGTTACAGGAGATTTTTTAGATAAACCGCTCGCATTATTAAATTCTGCAAAAAGATGCCAATTTTTTGAAGACAACCTTACTCCCCTTAACCAAAAGGAAAAAAATGTAAAAATTAGTATTCCCCCCAGTAAGGAAAACCCAACTATAGAATCTCGCAAACTTCTACGCATAATTTTTAAATGTCTTTAGGTTGCATTGGTCCTGCCAGTTTTCCGTTTCTAAACTGAAAAACGTAAGGATCATTACTCTTTTTGAATTCATCAATAGAACCTGCCCATCTGAATTTACCTCCGTATAGCATTAAAACTTTGTCCGAGGTCCTTTCTATAGTACTAAGAACATGGCTTACTACAATAGTTGATCCCTTTACTTTTTTGTTAGTTGTGTTAATCAAGTCCTCAATTCTTGATGAAGCTATTGGATCAAGTCCTGCTGTAGGCTCATCAAAAAGTAACAGAGGCGTATTTATTTTTTCAGAATCTTTATCTGTTATTAATGCTCTAGCAAAACTTACCCTTTTTTGCATACCCCCGCTTAATTCATTTGGAAGTTTATTTTCAACATTAAATAATCCAACTTCTTCTAAACATTCTCTAACAATCTTTTGAACAAATTGTCTGGATAAATTTTTATTCCTTTGAAGAATGAATCCAACATTTTCTTCAATAGTCAAAGAGCCTAATAATGCAGGATTTTGAAACACTAATCTTACATCTGGCGGATTATGTTGATCTAACCTTAGATAGGTTTGTGTTTCCCCAAATATTTTTAATTCGCCTTCAGTGGGTAAAATCAGACCTGCTAATATTTTCAAAATTGTCGACTTTCCTGAACCGGAGGGCCCAACGATAGCCAATTTTTCTCCTTCGTAAAGTTTTAAATTAATTTTATTTAAAACATTATTTCCGCCCCAATTTATCGAAATATCATTTATTTCTATAGCAATCCTTGAATTTTTCAAAATTTATATGGAGAAGTTAATCTTTAATTTTATTTTGCCTACATTTTGAAAATAAAAAAGTATGTAAGAACTTTGATTTATAATCAGTTTAAATATAATTTAGATTTATAGGGATAATTTAAGCGTGTCATTAATGAATAAGAAGAAAAAAAGGATAAAAAGAACTATTTCTCATTTTAAAAAATCTAATTTGGATTTAATAAATAAGATTATTCGAATTTTGAGCTGGCTCCTTCCTGGTTTAGTTATAAAACGATGGATGATAACTTCAGCAATTGGATTATTGACATCTTTGTTAGGGATTGCAATCTGGACTAATTTAAGGCCTCTTTACTGGTTGATAGGTTTTTTTTTCTGGTTAATGACTTTTTTAACGAGTATCTTACCAGTTTCAGTTTTGGGCCCATTAATTCTGATAATAGGCCTTCTATTAATTGGAATTGGTCAAAATAGAAGTATTAATTCTATACAAAAAGCACTTGTTCCCGAAAAGAATACTTTTTTAGTTGATGCACTAAGAGTAAATAGTAAATTAAATAGAGGTCCAAATATTGTAGCTATTGGAGGAGGAACAGGTTTATCAACTTTATTAAAAGGTCTAAAAAGTTACAGTAACAATATTACAGCGATAGTAAATGTTTCTGATGATGGTGGTAGTAGTGGAGTGTTGAGGGAGCAGTTGGGAGTCCAACCTCCAGGAGATATTAGAAATTGTTTAGCAGCCTTATCCAATGAAGAACCTACTTTAACAAGATTATTTCAGTATAGATTTTCGGGTGGAACTGGATTAGAGGGGCATAGCTTTGGAAATTTATTTTTATCAGCACTTACAACAATCACCGGTAGTTTAGAAAAAGCAGTACAGGCTTCTAGCAAAGTTTTGGCAGTACAAGGTCAAGTTTTACCAGCGACAAATACTGATGTCAGGTTATGGGCTGAATTAGAGGATGGTGAGAAAATATTTGGTGAAAGCAATATTAGTAGATCTAAACAAATGATTTCTAGGATTGGCTATTTACCTGAAAATCCCTCAGCTCTACCAAGCGCGCTTGAATCTATAAAAGAAGCAGATTTAATAGTACTTGGTCCTGGGAGTCTTTACACTTCATTGCTTCCTAATTTACTTGTTCCAGAAATTGTTGGAGCTCTTCTGCAAAATAGTGCTCCAAAAATCTATATTAGTAATCTTATGACTCAGCCTGGTGAAACTGACGGACTCGATGTACTTCAGCATATAAAATCTATAGAAAGGCAACTATCGAATTTTGGAGTCAGAAATAGAATTTTTAATGCAATATTATCGCAAGTTCCTTTTGAAAAGTCACCTCTTGTTGACTATTATCAAAGCAAAGGTGCTGTTCCAGTTATTTGTAATAAGCAAAAATTAGTTGAGGATGGATATTATGTTTTGCAAGCTCCTCTTTACTCAAGAAAGATAACACCAACACTTAGACATGATCCTAGAAGATTAGCTAGAGCAGTAATGTTTATGTATAAAAAACTAAAAAAAATAAATTAGTTAATATGCATCTTGCAGTTCATAGAAGTCCGGTTGAATATAGTCTTTTCTTAATGGCCAACCTCGCCAGTCTTCTGGCATTAATAATCTTTTGGGATTGGGATGATCTGCAAAATTTATTCCGAACATGTCATAAGTTTCTCTCTCTTGCCAATCACTTCCTTTGAAAATTTTATAAAGGCTAGGAATGGATAAATCTGCATCCCTTTCTAAAAATACTTTTAGTCTTACTTCTTTGATTTTTTTCACTTTCTGGAAATCTTCTAAAGATATTAAATGATAAAAACTTACTAAATTTTTCCCTGGACCTTCATCATATCCACCTTGGCATTGCAAATAGTTAAAACCATATTCTTTTAAAGTAGAAACTGCTTCGCACAGTTTATTAGGTTTGACTGAAATTATTTCAATTCCAATATGATCAAAACCTAAGGTTTCATTAGCGATTCCATTTTTAAGAAGTTTTTCACTTATTAATTCCTTTTTTTCTAATGAATCTTCAGGGGATTTGTTTAAATTATCTTTTTCCATTAATCTTCTGTTTTTAGATTTGTTTGAACCTGTGAGGATTCACTTATTTCTTTAATTTCTTTTTTGATAGATGGTTTAATTGCATTCTCGGAAATATTTTTTAAATATTTGCCATCATTTTCTGAAAAAACAAGATTCATTTTATGATCAATAGTTAAGTATCTATGAGTTTGCTCAGATTTTGATCTCTCAAGGATTGATTCATTCCCTACCTTTTTTCTTAATTTTATGACTGCATCAAATATCGCTTCAGGTCTGGGCGGGCATCCTGGAAGATATAGATCAACTGGAATAAGTTTATCAACACCTCTGACGGCAGTGGTTGAATCTGCGCTAAACATTCCTCCTGTGATGGTACAAGCCCCCATTGCTATCACGTACTTTGGTTCTGGCATTTGTTCATAGAGTCTTACAAGTGCTGGAGCCATTTTCATGGTTACCGTTCCTGCAACGATTAAAAGATCTGCTTGTCTAGGAGAACTCCTTGGAACTAGTCCGAATCTATCAAAATCAAATCTTGAACCTATGAGAGCCGCAAATTCTATAAAACAACATGCTGTTCCATAAAGAAGTGGCCATAGACTACTCAATCTGGCCCAATTGTGTAGATCATCTAAACTTGTCAATATAATATTTTCACTTAGATCAGTGGTTACCTGAGGGGCACCGAGTGGGTTACATGTGCCCTCTCTTATTTCTCTGATTGCTTTTGGGGATAGTGGCTGAGTCAATTTTTTAGCTCCATTCTAAAGCGCCTTTCCTCCATGCGTAGGCTAGAGCGATAACAAGTATCGCAATAAAAATAAGTGCTTCAATAAAGGCAAGTAATCCTAACCTATTGAATGCCACAGCCCAAGGATAAAGAAAAACCGTCTCAACATCAAATATAACGAAAACCAATGCAAACATGTAATACCTAATATTAAATTGAATCCATGCACCACCGATAGGTTCCATCCCTGATTCGTAAGTTAGTTTTCTCTCTCCGTTCCTGCCTTTGGGTGCAACTATTAAATTAGTAACTAGGGCTAAGACTGGAACAGCAGCAGCAATGATTAGAAAACCTAAAAAGTATTCATAACCGGGTAAAAGAAACATTTCGAAAAATTAATTTGGATAAAATTCGCTTAATTAAGCAAAATCTTTTAGAGTCCTTAAAGATTAATCCTAAATCGTGAGTGAAAACATTCAACCAACCTCTGAGGAAAACAAGATAGTTGAAAAAATCGAGAAAGATGAACTTTCCGACAATTCTTCAGAAATTAAAATTGGAACCTCTAATTCTAATCTAGAACAAAATAGATTCGAATGTAGAAGTTGTGGATACATTTATGATCCGTCTGAGGGAAATAAAAAATTGGACATACCCAAAAATACACCTTTTGCAGCTTTAGATGGCAATACATTCGCATGCCCTGTATGTAGAGCTGGAAAGAATTTTTATAAAGACATAGGTCCAAAATCTAAACCAAGCGGCTTTGAAGAGAATCTAACTTATGGATTTGGTTTTAATAGTCTTCCTCCAGGACAAAAGAATATTTTAATTTTTGGGGGTTTGGCATTTGCAGCAGCATGTTTCCTTTCTCTATACTCTTTGCATTAATATATAAAAATGAAAAAAATTTTTTCCAACACCTCAAATCTCCTTTTATCAATAGTACTTTGTTTTGTACTTAGTAGTTGTTCTTCTACTGGTGTAAAAATGAGTGAAAGTAGCCCATGGGAAACAATTCAATTTGAAGATCAAGCAAATGCTCTAGATATTGATTTTATAAATGATAGCAATGGTTTTCTTGTAGGCTCTAACCGCCTTATCATGGAAACTAGTGATGGTGGTGCAACATGGGAGAAACGTACTCTTGATATTCCGAGTGAAGAAAATTTTAGATTGTTAGATATAGATTTCAAAGGACAAGAAGGATGGTTAATAGGTCAACCATCATTGGTTATGCATACTTTGGATGCCGGGAAAAATTGGACACGATTATCCTTAGGTAACAAACTTCCTGGTCAACCATTTCTAATAACTACTGTTGATGATGGAATTGCAGAATTAGCAACAACTGCTGGAGCAATTTATGAAACATCTGACAGCGGTGAATCATGGAACGCAAAAGTAGTGGATGCATCAGGATCAGGGGGAGTTAGGGATCTAAGAAGAACTTCAGATGGAGATTATGTCAGTGTTAGTAGCCTTGGTAATTTTTTCTCTACTTTAGACAGCAATAGTGATACATGGGTGGCTCATCAACGGGCTAGTAGTAAAAGAGTTCAAAGTATCGGATTCAACCCACAAGGGAATTTGTGGATGTTATCACGAGGGGCCGAAATAAGATTCAACGAAGATAAAGATGATATAGAAAGTTGGACAAAACCTATAATCCCTATCTTGAACGGATATAATTATCTTGATATGGCTTGGGATCCTAATGGTGATATTTGGGCAGGTGGCGGCAACGGTACTTTGATAGTAAGTAATGATAAAGGTAAAACATGGTTATCAGATCCATTAGCTTCTTCCTTACCCACAAATTATATAAAAATTCTTTTTCTTGATAAAGGTTTAGATAATCAAAAAGGATTTATCCTCGGTGAACGTGGATATATTCTTAAGTGGAATGGATAAAAAATCAACAAAAAAATAAACAAATCATTAATTTTGCATCAATTTAGCAACTGTCTGTAACCAAGCTGTTAATTTCTTCGCAAATATATGATTTTACCTTGTAAGATCGTAGGGTAATTAATTGTGATTATGGCCGCAGGTTCAACGGGTGAACGCCCATTCTTTGAAATAATTACCAGTATTAGATACTGGATTATTCATGCAGTAACACTTCCAGCTATTTTTATAGCGGGTTTCCTTTTTGTTTATACAGGTCTTGCTTATGATGCTTTCGGAACTCCTCGTCCCGATAGTTACTTCCAAGCATCGGAATCAAAAGCACCTGTGGTAACGCAAAGATATGATGCTAAGTCTCAATTAGATTTAAGAACAAAATAAAATGACTAACTCCCAAGCTCCAATGCAAGCGGCTGAAGTTCGCGTCTATCCAATTTTCACTGTTAGATGGCTAGCAGTTCATGCATTAGCCATCCCTTCAGTGTTTTTCTTAGGTGCAATAGCGGCTATGCAATTTATTAGACGTTAACTTTATCAATCATGCAAGTAAACGACAATCCAAATAAAGTTCCTGTAGAACTTAATCGTACAAGCCTTTACTTAGGCTTATTATCAGTTTTCGTATTGGGAATTTTATTTTCCAGCTACTTTTTCAACTAAATTTTAATTATGAGTAAATTAAAAGGACCTGACGGCAGAATTCCAGATAGATTACCCGATGGTAGACCTACCGTTGCATGGGAGAGACGATGGACAGAGGGCACCCTTCCTTTATGGTTGGTTGCTACAGCCGGAGGAATAGCTGTAATTTTCGTATTAGGAATATTTTTCTATGGATCTTACAATGGTGTTGGTTCGGCATAGTTGATGACTAACCTATAACCCTCCTTATTGATATTTCTGTTTATTACCAATAAGAATCAGTAAATATCTTTAGCTTTTCTCTTGTTGAGCTAGGGATATTTTCTTTTTGTGTTATTAAGCCATCTCTTAGTGAGAAATGAGACTTACTCTTTGGTCTTTCTTTTTCAATAACTCGTCCAAATTCAAAGATTATTTTATTTGCGACTTCATTATTTGTTCTTAGATTATCCAAAACCATTTCAACAGAAACTTCTTGATGGGTTTGATGCCAACAGTCGTAATCAGTAACCATAGATAATGAGGAGTAAGCTATTTCAGCCTCTTTAGCTAATCTTGCTTCTGTGTGATTGGTCATTCCTATTATTGAACAACCCCAACTTCTATATAAATTAGATTCTGCTCGAGTTGAGAATGCCGGACCTTCCATGGCTAAATATGTACCTCCCCTGTGCAATTGTCTGCCTCCAGGGATATTTTTTTCACCGACCTCAGACAATATTCTGCATAAATTCGTACAGAAAGGATCGCCCATTGTTACATGAGCTACAGCTCCTTCATTAAAAAATGTTGCGGGTCTATTTTTTGTTCTATCTATAAATTGATCAGGAACAACTATATCTAGAGGCCTTATTTGCTCTTGAAGAGACCCCACTGCTGATGGGGCTATAATCCATCTGACGCCAATTGATCGCAAGGCCCAAATATTTGCTTTATAGGGAATTTCAGTGGGATTGAATCTGTGAGTTTTACCATGCCTGGCAATGAAAGCTATTTCTAGATTTCCAAGTTTATAAATTTTTATTGAATCGGAGGGTTTACCATAAGGAGTAATGATATCAATTTCCCTCAGACACTTTATTGTATCTATTGAGTAGAATCCGCTCCCGCCAATTATTCCTAATCTTGAATCTTCAATTGGTAGTAAATGCTCTTTTTTCATATTTAAGTAAATGACTTTTAATCACTTAGTGCTAGTTGGTGGTGGACATACAAACGTTCTTTTAATTAGGAAATGGTTGATGTATCCGAAATTAATGCCAGAGATCCCGATAACTATCATATCTAGAGATTCTCATTTAGTTTATTCAGCAATGTTTCCATCTGCTATTTCAAAATCAATTTCTCTTGAGGAAAGTTTAATCGATATTCAAACTTTAGCTAAAAATGCAAAAATTTCTTTTATTCAAGAGGAAATAAATGACATTGATTTTAATTTGAAGAAAATTATTTTTAATAATCGTCCCTCAATTGGTTTTTCAAAATTAGTTCTCAATTATGGGAGTGAAACAAAAATTCCAGAAGAATTTAAAAGTCTTGTAAAGAATCAAAAAGCGTTTTCAATCAAACCTTTTTTTAAAGCCTATGAATTAATAAAAAATGAAGATAAATATGATTCAGCAGAAGCACTCCCATTCGTAATAGTTGGGAGTGGTCTTGCCGCCATTGAAATTGCATTTGCGTTAAGACAAAGATGGAGAAAAAGAAATTTGAAACTTTTTTGTCATCAACAAAAGATAAATAATAGGATTTTAGGAAGTTTACGTAATTCAAATATTGGATTAGTTGAAAAGCTTGATTTCCATTATGGAAAAGTTCTTTTATGTACAGGCAATACATCACCATTATGGGTACAGAAGAAGTTTTTAGAATTAGATTTAAGTGGCCGAATAATCACAAATCGAAATTTAAAGGTTAAAAATTTTTCAGATATCTTTGCCACAGGAGATTGTGCAATAATTGATTCCGCGAAAAGACCTCCTTCGGGAATATTTGCAGTAAAAGTTTTAAATACACTAGCCAGAAATTTAAAAAAAGATATTAAGGGTGTTTCTTTAAAAGATTGGTCTCCTCAAAGGGGAGGCTTACAAATAGTGAATTCATATTCAAGGGAAAAACCACTGGCTTTTGCTATTTATAATAATTTCGTTTTTGGCCCCTCTTTTCTTATTTGGGTTTTAAAAAATAATATTGATAGAAACTTTGTTAAGCAGTTTCGCTTATCAAAAAAAATAATGTACGAAAAGGGAAAAGAGAATTCAATGAATGATTGTAGAGGATGTGCTGCAAAAGTTTCACAAGGTGTTTTAAATATATCTTTGAAAAATGCTAACTTAAACATATTTGCTTCTTCTCCAGAGGATTCTGCTGAAATATATGAAAATGGTGAAGACATTATCTTGCAAAGTGTTGATGGATTTCCTGCAGTATTAAGTGATCCTTGGCTAAATGCAAAGATTACTACATTACATGCATGTTCAGACTTATGGGCTTGTGGAGCAAGAGTTTCATCTGTACAGGCTTTATTATCTTTACCAAAGGTCAAAAGTGATTATCAAAAATATCTTTTTTCCCAATGTTTAAAAGGGATTAAATCGACAGTAGAAGATCAAGGAGGTCAATTAATTGGAGGCCATACTTTTGAGTCAAGAAGTATAGTTACTAAACCTTATTCATTAGGAATCGATATTTCTTTGACAGTTCAGGGCATTCTTAAAAATGGCTCAAGACCATGGCTTAAATCTGGCATGCAAATTGGAGATATACTTATGATGTCAAGACCGCTAGGAGTTGGAATTTTTTTAGCGGGTCAAATGCAAAATACAAATTTGCAAGGTAGTTCTTTTGAAATAATGCAAACTCTTACAAAGAGTCAACAATATTTAATTGATGAAATTTATTTATTTCAGGATCAATATAGAGAATTATTTGTTCACGCAGCTACAGATGTCACTGGCTACGGATTTATTGGTCATCTTAAAGAGATGGTTGAATCATCTAATTTATTTAGGAAAAAAAATAACCTTGAACCCATTAAGGTATTGTTAGATTTATTAGAGTTTAAAGCTTACCCTGGAGTATTTGATTTAATACGAAAAGGTATCTCAAGTACTCTTTTTGATAGTAACAAAGAAATTTTTGACAAAATTTTTAAATTTAATATTGATGAAAGGATAATTACTTTTCTAAGAGAAAATTCAATAGATAAAAACACTTTCAGCGAAAAAATCTCCTTGCTATTAGATCCCCAGACTTGTGGACCTTTATTGATTAGCTGCGATCCTCAATACGAAAGTCTCCTAAAAGATAATTGGTATAAGGTCGGAACAGTTGTAAAAATGTAATCAATTTTTACTGTAATTATCAATTTCAATATATCTTAATCGTTTTATTTCTTCCCCCATTTCTTTCCCTGGTTTCCATCCTTCTTTCTTTAATGATTCTCCATCTTTCTTAGATTTTATAAATTTATAGACAAACAACCATTTAAACAATTGGCGCCAAAATAAACCCCCATCACAAATTAGTAATTTTACTGTTTCTTCGTTGATATTTCTATTCTCTAAAAATTCTGTCCAATTGGATGGAGAGAATTTTAAAAATTCATTTATCTTTGTTATTAATAATTTTCTTAAAGTTAAATAATCCTCGATTATTTTTTTTTCTTTATTATTTATTAGAAATCTTTGACATTCTTTCTCAAAATCTTCTGAATCTTTTAATAAGAAAAGAATATAATTTCCATTTAATTTTTTAATCCATCTTAGTCCCCTTAAAAATTTATTATCTACTTGAATATTTTTATTTAAGATAGAAATAGTTTCCCATTGATTAAGGATTGAGATTATTTTGGGAAGATTGTCGTACTTAAATATCTCGGACAACTCCATCCTAATTCTTATACTTATTGCAGGTGGGAATATTATATGTTCTTGGTCCTTAAAAATTTCCCATGGCCATTTTAATACTGTTTGCTGAGATTGTTTAAGAGAATTATTGGAAATATTAAAACCTAACCTTGCGGCATACTTGGCACATCTTATTAATCTACTTGGATCATCTTCAATACTATTTTCATGAAGTAAATTCAATTTTTTTTCTTTAATATCAGAAATTCCTCCAAATGGATCATAGATTTCTTCCCTTGAAACCTCGAATAATATTGCATTTATAGTAAAATCTCTCCTTATTAGATCCTTCTCAATATTAGTATTAGTTACCTTAGGATTTAATCCTGGTGCAGGATAAATTTCTTTCCTTGCAGTGGCAATATCTATTTTTAAGTTATTAATATTTAGTTCCACAGTGTTGTATAAATTAAATTCTTTAATAAGACATATCTCAACATTAGAGATATTTTTCTTTATAAATTTTGCTAAACAGAGAGCAGAACCTTCTATAACTAAATCAATATCTATTGACTTGGTAAAATTGTTTTTATGAAATTTAGTAATCAATAAATCCCTTATATAACCACCAACAAAAGCCACTTTAGTATTATTATTCAATTCACTATATTTATAAATTAGATTATATAAATTAAAAGGAATTTGCTTTAATTCCTCTTTAATATAAACGGAATTATCATTCATAATATCAATCTATGGCACGAATTGGAGCTAATCTTGGGTCTAGAATTTTGCTGCCTTTGTCGCCAAATTTTACAGCTAATGAAATCTTTTCTCCACTCCCAAAAATATGTATAATTTCACCTTTGCCGAATTTTGAGTGAATTACTTTATCTCCTACTATCCAACTTTTTCCTTTACTGGGACCGGAATATAATTTTCTTACGGCATTTATTGGCTTATTAATAAATTCATTTGAATTGCTTCGATCTACTCTCGTTAAACGATCTAAATGCCAATCTCTTCTTATTGAGGCACCGCTAGATTGTGGTAATTCTCCGTCTATTAAATCTTCGGGGATTTCTGAGAGAAATATTGAGGGAATTGTAGCTTCGCGCATTCCTCCCCATAGTCTTCTTTCTCTTGCATGACTTAAGAAAACTCTTTCTTTAGCTCTAGTTATACCAACGTAACATAATCGTCTTTCTTCCTCTAGAAGAGAGGGGGTATCAATTGATCTATGGCTTGGGAAAAGACCTTGTTCCAGACCAGTTATAAAAACATTTTGAAATTCCAATCCTTTACTATTGTGGAGAGTCATAAGTGTTACAGAATTGGGATTGTTTTTCTTAGTATCGTTATCAGTTGTTAAGGCTGCTGTTGAAAGAAAGCCCTCTGAATCACCATTTTCTGACTCCTCTTCATATTGAGTAGCGGCATTGATTAATTCTTGCAAATTATTTCTTCTATCTTCAGATTCCTCTGTTCCACTAGCTAATAAATCACTCAAATATCCACTCCTTTCTAAAATTAGTTGTAGAAGCTGTGCAGGGCCTGTGTTCTCTAAATAACAAAGTAAATCGTTAATAAGCTCGGTAAATTTATTTATCCCTTTTGAAGACCTACCTATTGTTTCTTCAATGGTTGGCTTATCATTGAGAACTTCCCATAGAGGAATATTTAACTTACTTGAAAGATCATTTAGCTTTTGAATAGTGGTCTTTCCTATCCCTCTTCTTGGAACATTGATAATACGTAAAAGACTTACGTTATCTGCAGAATTTACCAAAACTTTTAAATAAGCTATTACATCCTTAACTTCTCTTCTGTCATAAAAGCGTAATCCTCCAAATATTGTATAGGGAATCCCCCACCTCACTAGAGATTCCTCTAGAACTCTTGACTGAGCTCTTGTTCTATACAATATTGCATAATTTTTCCATATTGGTTTTTGATTCGATTTATTAAGTGATTTCAGTTTATTTGTTATCGCTTCTGCTTCCGAAATTTCATCATCACAGCTAAGTAACTTAAGTAGTTCTCCTTTTTCTTTAGTAGCCCTCAGAACTTTTTCTATTCTCTCCGTATTATTTTCAATTAAAGAGTTTGCAGCATTGAGAATATTAGAAGATGATCTATAATTATTTTCTAATTTAATTAAAGATACTTTTCCCTCACTATTAAGAGAGTTTTTAAAGTCTTCTTGAAAACCAATTAATATTCTAAAATCGGCTGCTCTAAAACT
>QCQN01000001.1 GCA_003212175.1 Prochlorococcus sp. AG-449-P16 | reverse complement strand
AAACATTACTTCTTGGCGAAGAGCTGTTATTTTAATGATTAAAGGTAAAGCAGAGAGTTTAGAAGAAGATAAATCAAATGTACTTCGTAAGGGTCAAAAGCTTCCTACTGTAATAAGGCTTCGTTACTACGTCAAAGTACCTTTCAGAGAGGTTTCTCTCACAAGAAAAAATATTTTGTCAAGAGATAATAATTCTTGTCAATACTGTAATTACAGGGGCAGTGATTTATCTATAGATCATGTTTTACCAAGAAGCAGAGGTGGATCTGATAATTGGGAGAATGTTACAACAGCGTGTCTTAGATGTAATGTCCAAAAAGGTAATAGAACTCCTGAAGAAGCAAATATGCCTCTAAAAAGAAAACCTTATCGTCCTTTGAGTAATCTTAATTTTGAAGCGACAAGGCAAATTGACTCTGGCAAGCATAAAGAGTGGAGCAAATATGTAGTTGGTTTAGCTGCTTAAGTTTAAAGAATTTAATTTTCAACATCATTAAAATCTTCCATTAATTTCTTTTGTTCCTGAGCTATGCAAGCGTCAATGACTTCATCTAGTTGACCTGCAAGAATAGGTTCTAATGAGAAATTGGATCCAAGCCTATGATCAGTTGTCCTATTATCCTTAAAATTATAAGTCCTAATTTTTTCACTTCTATCACCTGTACCAACTTGCATCAATCTTTGTGATCTCTCTTTATCATTAGCTTCTTTTAACTGAATTTCATATAATTTAGCTCTTAAAATTTCCATAGCCCGCTCACGATTTTGCAACTGAGATCTTTCTTGCGTACAAAATACTCTTATACCTGTAGGCTTATGCAAAAGATCGATGGCAGTTTCTACTTTGTTAACATTTTGACCACCAGCACCACCTGATCTTGCTGTGCCAACCTCTAAATCGGTTGGGTCTATCTTTACTTCTACTGGATCAGCCTCAGGCATTACAGCTACTGTCGCAGTTGAGGTATGTACCCTTCCCTGTGATTCGGTTGCAGGAACTCTTTGAACTCTGTGAACACCTGCCTCAAATTTAAGCTGACTATAAACAGAATTTCCTTTTATTGAAATAACTAATTCTTTATATCCTCCCATCTCAGACTCTGAAGAACTTATAGGTTTTACGGTCCATCCAATTTTTTGTCCATATCTTTCATACATTCTTGCGAGGTCTCCAGCCCAAATACAGGCCTCATTACCTCCTGCTCCAGCCCTAATTTCTAACATTACACTTCTTTCATCTCGAGGATCTTTAGGTAGTAATGAAATTGTGGCCCTTTGAATTATTTTACTTTTCGAATCTTCAAGAGAAACTAACTCGTCGTTAATTAGTGACTCCATATCTTTATCATTCCTAATTTCTTTAAGAAGTTGTCTTGAATCTTCAATTTCCTTATCAAGGTTAATCAACTGATTGAAATCATTAACTAAAGATTCCAATTTTGCTCTTTCTCTTGCTATTGATTCTAGTTTTTTTGGATTATTCGAAATATCTGGATCTGCAAGTTGTAATTCTAAATTTACAAAAGTTTCTGAAGCAGTTTTCAACCTTGAGATTAATGTTGTGTATTCCAATTGAAATTTTGCTTAATTTAACTTTTTCTGATTCTACTTGTTAGATTTCTTAGATTCCTTCTTTTCATTTGAACTAGATTTATTTGTAGAACCCATGCCATACTTTTTCATAAATCTATCAACTCTTCCCTCAGTATCAAGAATTTTTTGAGTTCCTGTGAAGAAAGGATGATTTCCGCTCCAAACATCAACATGTAATTCTGGCTGTGTTGAACCTGTCGTCATAACGACTTCTCCATTACAAATAACTTTTGCATCTGGATACCACTTAGGGTGAATTTCTGATTTTGGCATAATAAAAATCTTTTTAACGTTTTGAGAATTGAGGTGCTTTTCTAGCTTTTTTGAGACCATATTTTCTTCTTTCTTTAGCTCTAGGATCCCTACTTAAATGACCCTCTGTTTTTAAAGGTTTTCTGTTATCAGGTGATAACTGACATAGAGCTCTAGCAGCTCCTTGCTTTATTGCACCTGCTTGTCCTGTTAAACCACCTCCAAAAACATTTACTAGTATGTCGTAAGAATTATCAAGACCTAGAGTTTGCAAAGGAGCTTTTACAGCATTTAAATGCAAAGGGTTGTAGTTTAAGTATTCATCACCTGTTCGACCATTTATTTTAATTTGTCCATTTCCGGGAGTTAACCTCACTCTAGCAACTGAAGTTTTTCTTCTGCCAGTTCCAGAATAGACCGCTTTGTTTTTTATTTGACTATTCATTTTGATAAGTTAGTTATTTAATAATACAGGACTTTGCGCAGCATGAGGGTGATCTGAACCTGAATAAACTTTTAATTTCTTAAATTGTTGTCTTCCTAATGAATTATGAGGAAGCATGCCTTTAACAGCTAATTCTATTATTCTTTCTGGAATTCTTTCTTGAAGAGACTCAAATTTTTCAACTTTCATTCCTCCAGGTCTTCCAGAGTGTCTTCTATATAATTTTTGAGATGACTTTTTGCCTGAAACTTGTACTTTTTCTGCATTCACAACAATAACAAAGTCTCCAGTATCTAAGTGGGGAGTAAATGTTGGCTTATTCTTTCCTCGCAATACTGACGCGACTTCGGTAGCAAGCCTTCCAAGAGTTTTATCTTTAGCATCGACTAAAAACCAATTTCTTTCTATGGAGGTAACAGAAGGGGTAATTGTTTTATTCATTTAAAAACTATCAGAATAAAATTTAATTAGTTTTTAATTCTACCCTATTGAAGTAGAATTAAACAACAATTTCTAATCATATAAATAAATTATTTGCACTAATAATAAACTTTAAAAACTAGGATCGTCCCTCTATTAAAAATTTAGGGAAAAGATCGTTTTGATTAATGCGTTTAAAAACATTTTCTTTATATACACAATTCACAAAACACAAACCTTTTGCTGGGGCTGATTCGCGAACATCATTTTTCTTTTTTGAAGTCCATCTATCAATAAAAATTTGCGGTGTTATTTTATTTTCTCCAACCAATACTAGTTGGCCAACAATTGAGCGGACCATTCCATAAAGAAATCCTGATGCTTTGATGTCTATAAGAATTAAATCTTCAATACGTCTCAGGGTTATCTCTTTAATTGTTGTAATGGAGTTTGACCTATTACTTCCAGATTTCTGAAAAGCAAAAAAATCATGTTCTCCCTGCATACCTTCTAAAGCATTTGACATGGAAACTTCATCAAGCAATTTTTGATATCTATGCCAAGACCAGTTGTTTATAAACAAATTAGGAATTTTGCCATTATTTATAACGTATCGATAATGTCTATAAAGAGCAGAATAACAGGCATGCCAAGTATTTTTGACCTCAACCGATTCTAAGATTCTTACAGAGTAAGGCAAATTATTATTTAAAACATCCGCATAATTATCTGCTGGAATTACATAATCAATATCAAAATGGATAACTTGTCCTGATGCATGAACACCAGCATCTGTCCTACCTGCAGCGAATGTTTTAATGATTTGACTTGAAATTTTAAAAAGAGCTGCTTCTATTAGCTCTTGAACAGTTAATGAATTTTTTTGTCTTTGCCATCCCGAAAAACAGGATCCATCATATTGAATTATTAGGGCTACTCTTTTCAAAAAGTTAAAAATATATCTACATTACCCAAGATTTTAGGGTTTAGACAAGTTCAATGATTGCCATTTCAGCATTATCTCCTTTTCTAGCAACAGTTCTAACTATTCTGGTGTAACCACCCTCCCTGTCACCATATCTTTCTTGAGCTTTTTCAAATAATGAATGCACTAATTTTTTATCGTAAATGTAACCAATAGCTCTTCTCCTAGCAGATAAACTACCTTCTTTTGCTAGTGAAATCATTCTTTCAGCTTCATTTCTTAATGCTTTAGCTCTAGCTTTAGTGGTAGTTACTCTACCTTCCCTTATAAGTTGGGTAGTTAAGCCCCTAAGAAGTGCTTTTCTTTGGTCAGCTGGTTTACTTAAAAGAGGAATTCTAAGTTGATGTCTCATAATCTAAAAGGTTTGTTAAACAGAGGTTCTGCTTTGCGGAATTGAAATACCTATTCTTTCAAGAGCTTCAATAACCTCATCTGCAGATTTTGAGCCGAAATTCTTAATTTCTAAAAGATCTTCGTAACTGAAACCCATTAAATCAGAGACAGAATTAACTTGTGCTCTTTTTAAACAATTATAAGCCCTAACGGACAAATTTAATTCTTCTAATGGGATTTGAGCTTCAGGAGAAGGTTCAGGCTCTTCCGGAATTTCCTCAACCATTGTAACAGTCGCTAAGGGTTGAAATAGTTCAATTAGTTGATTAGCAGCTTCAGCAATTGCATCATCTGGGCTTGTAGAACCATCTGTTACAACTTCCATTTTTAGTCTTTCTCTTCCAGTTCCTCCTTCAGCAACAGCAGTCTCATCTATTGTAAAGTTAACCCTTTTGACTGGCATAAAAACGGCATCAATTTGAAGCAAATCTATTGATGTAGTCTCTTCATTCCTGCGATCAACAGGTCTATACCCGACTCCTCTTTCCACATGAATTTCAAGCTCCAAATTATGTCCGTCTTGAATAGTTGCTATCGGCTTATTACCATCAACAACTTCAACTTGAGAGGAAAACTGTATATCGTTTGCCTTTACTTCCATAGGTCCACTTGCGACAAGCCTTCCAATTTCGAGTTCAGGATTGGAACTATTTATAGAAAGTTGTTTACAATTCAAAAGGATATCCAAAACGTCTTCTCTAACGCCTGGAATTGTGGCATATTCATGGTTAATTCCTGCGATCCTAACAGCAGTAACTGCACTTCCTTCTAGACCTCCCATTAGAACTCTTCTTAAAGAATTTCCAAGAGTGGTAGCCTGACCCCTTTCTAAAGGGCCAATTAAGAATGTCCCTGTTTGGGAGTGATCATCAGAAGTTTGATAATCAATTCTGTCAATCTGGTATTGCAACACGGGAGAAAAAAGTTAAAGGTTGAAAAATTGGATGTTAAAAATAGTTGAAGTTCTAAACGCGTCTACGTTTAGGCCTTCTACATCCATTATGAGGTAATGGAGTTACATCTCTTATAAGAGTTATTTCTAAACCGGCAACTTGTAAAGCTCTTATGGCGGTTTCACGACCTGAGCCAGGACCTCTTACTAAAACTTCTATCTGTCTCATGCCTAAATCTAAAGCTCTCTTTGCTGCAGCCTCAGCAGCTGTTTGAGCAGCAAATGGAGTTCCTTTTCTTGCTCCTTTAAATCCGCTTGCTCCGGCAGATGACCAAGAAATAACATGACCTGAAGTATCTGTAATAGATACGATTGTATTGTTAAAGGTGCTTTGTATATGTACTACACCATTAGGTACATTTTTTTTATTTTTCTTTGAAGCTGTTTTTTTTACTTGAGCCGCCATAATAATTTGATGAATAACGAAATTTTTATAAAATTAATTTATTATTTTTTTCTACCTGCGACAGTTTTTCTTGATCCTCTTCTTGTTCGAGCATTTGTTCTTGTTCTTTGTCCGCGCACTGGAAGACTCATCCTGTGTCTACGGCCTCTAACACACCCAATATCCTGCAAACGTTTTAAGGCCATTCCCTCTTTTCGTCGCAAATCTCCCTCTAAAGTAAAATCCTCGGTAGCACCTCTCAATTTTTGTACATCAGCATCTGAGAGATCTTTTACTCTAGTATCTGGATTAACCCCTGTATTTGAAAGAATCAACTGAGACCTTGTTAGGCCAATTCCGTATACATATGTAAGAGCAATTTCAACTCGTTTGTCACGAGGTATGTCAATTCCTGCAATTCTGGCCACGATTTTTTAATTAATAAAAGTGTTTTAATAAAATTTGTCAAAGATTAACCCTGACGTTGTTTATTTCGAGGTCTTTTCTTGTTAATAACATAGATTCGACCTCTTCTCCTTACGATCTGATCGTCAGGACTAATTTTTTTGACTGAAGATCTGACCTTCATTGAGTTGGTAATAAAATATCAATTCTATATCTTACATCATCATCAAGCCATTTTATATTTTATATCATCGGAAACTGTTTTTAAATCTTCATCAGCCTTTATATATTCAAGTAAAGATAGCTCTTTATAGTATTCAATAAGGGGTTCAGTAGTTTCCTTGTAAATTTTTAATCTTGTTTTGATAGTCTTTTCATTATCATCTTTTCTACCTCGTGATAGTAAACGCTTAATTAAAACTTCATCTGGTACATCAAGATAAAACACAATTTCTAAAGGTTGGTTTAAATTAATAAGGACCTTATTTAAAGAATCTACTTGAGATAAGTTTCTAGGATAACCATCCAAAATCCAACCTTTATTATTTTTATGCAGATTCTTCTTAACTATCTCTAAAACCAAATTATCATTTACAAGTTGTCCCTTATTCATAATATCTTTTACTTGATTTCCTAGATCACTATTTAGTTCAATTTCCTTCCTTAGTAAATCACCTGTGGATAAGTGTAGATAAGAGTTATCTTTACTAACAACTGCAGCTTGTGTTCCTTTACCAGCTCCTGGCGGGCCTAAAAAAAGTAGATGTTTTTTCATTAATTATTAACTAAACCTTCATATCTTTGTGAAATAACATAGGTTTGTACTTGTTTAGCAGTATCAATTGCGACACCAACTAAAATCAAGAGTGAAGTTGCTCCTAATCCTTGAAAAGTTTGCACATTTGTTGCTCTCTCTACAGCCGCAGGGATAATTGCTACTGAACCTAAAAACAAACCTCCTAGCAAAGTCAACCTATTTTGGATCCCTGATAAGTAATTTGCAGTATTACTTCCTGGTCTTATACCAGGAATCGCAACTCCTCCTTTTTTTAGATTAGATGCAACATCAACAGGATTTATCGTAAGAGAAGCGTA
Source organism: Prochlorococcus sp. AG-449-P16 (assembly GCA_003212175.1). Taxonomy (GTDB): domain Bacteria; phylum Cyanobacteriota; class Cyanobacteriia; order PCC-6307; family Cyanobiaceae; genus Prochlorococcus_A. The sequence continues at coordinate 112,637 of QCQN01000001.1, read as the reverse complement.
AAAGTATGAGAATCCTAGAATTAAAGCAAAAAAGGTTAATGCATATGGCCAAGGATTTGATGAGCCAGGATTCAAGCTTCCAGCTAATTTTATTAATATTGGGTTACCTGTAACGTTTGCAATGGTTATTGGTAAAAATATTAGCGCTGATGCAAAGATTATTGGCATAACACCCCCAGCATTTAATTTTAAAGGCAGATAGCTTTGTCGAGTGGGAAGTATTGAAGAACTTCCTATTTGTCTTTTGGCACTTACTATTGGGATACGTCTCGCTCCCTCTTGAACAAAAATAATCCCCACAATGGTGAGTAAAAATACACCTAGTAACACAGCTATGCCTAAAACATCACCTCTATCTCCGGTTTGTGCTTTTTCAATAGTTGAACTTAATGCTTTTGGTAAAGTGGCGACGATATTTAAGAAAATTACTAATGAGGCACCTTGACCTATACCTTTTTCCGTAATAATTTCACTAAACCACATCACAATCATAGATCCTGTCACTAATGCAATAGATGTTTGCAATACAAAAGCTGTTTCAGTTATACCCTCTACTGCGTACTGTCTTAGGATTAAAGAAAATATAATACTCTGTAAAAATCCCCATCCTAAAGAAACGTATCTAGTTATTTGAGCAATTTTTCTTCTACCAGCTTCACCTTCATTTTTTTGCAAATCTTCAAGAACAGGCAGTGAAGCAGTTAAAAGTTGAATAATAATCGAAGCATTAATAAAAGGTAAAATTCCTAATGCAAATATTCCCAAGGTTGAAATACCACCGCCAGTGAAAATATCTAAAAAGCCAATTAATTGACCACCTTGATCAATAAAGCTTTTAAAAGCGACTCTATCAATGCCAGGCATTGGAATATAAATACCAAGTCGAACCAAAAGTAAAAGTCCCAAGGTTGTTAAAACTCTACTTCTTAGTTCTTTATTCAAAAATAATTGGGTAATTATTTCAGGTGCGCTTGGATTTCTACTTTTTTTAACTAACATGCTTAAGTTAAAATTGAATTTATTTAATATTTATAATTTCGCAAGTTCCGCCCGCAACTTCAATTTTTTCTTTGGCAACTTTTGTAAAAGCGTTAGCTTGAACTTTTAATTTGACATTAAGATCTCCATTACCCAAAATTTTCAAAGGATATTTCGGTTTAAATAACAAACCTTTTTTAACTAAAGAATCTATGTTTACTGTCTCATTATTTTTAAAATCATTTAACTTACTTAAATTGACTATTGAATATTTTTTTTGGTTAATTATCTCGAAATGCTTTAATTTGGGAACTCTTCTATATAAGGGCATTTGACCACCTTCAAAACCTGGGCGAGTGGGTCTCCCTGAACGAGATTTCTGTCCTCTCATTCCAAATCCACAAGAGGCACCTTGACCAGCTGCAATACCTCTACCTTTTCTTAATTTTTTCCTCCTAGAACCAGTATTTGATCTAAGTGTGTTTAATTTTGTAATCATGATGTTTAAGAATAAAGCTGTTCGAGAGAAATGCCTCTTTCTCTAGAGGCTGATTTGTGAGTTCTGAGTTGTGATAATGCTACCATTGCTGCTCTAGCATTATTAAGAGGAGTTTTGCTTCCTAACCTTTTAGCTAAAACATTTTTAATTCCAGCTAGTTCTAATACTGTACGAATTGAACCCCCTGCAATTACCCCCGTACCAGGAGCTGCGGGTCTTATGAGAACATTTGCTGCACCATCCCTACCTACAGATAAAGTTGGTATTGAGTTATTAGGAGTTAAAGGTACCCTAACTAGATGTTTTTTGCCATCTGACACTCCTTTTTTTACTGCTCCGATAACATCTCCAGCTTTCCCAACTCCAACACCAACTTGGCCCTTTTCATTTCCAACAACAACAATTGCTCTAAAACTCATTTTCTTACCACCCTTAACTGTTTTGGAGACTCTTCTTATCTGAACAACTCTTTCTTGCCACTCAGACTCTCTTTCATTTTTTGAATCACCTCTTCTGTTTCTTTTTCGATCATTATTACGATTATTTTTCTTAGGTTCATTTTGATTAGCAGAAGGAACATTAGCAGTTGCAGTTTGCATTTCTTTTGTGGATGGAGTGTCTGTCATTGTAAAAAAATAAAAATTAGAATTTCAAGCCGGCTTCACGAGCAGCATCTGCAAGTGCCTTAACTCTGCCATGATATAAATTTCCTCCTCGGTCAAAAATTACTTGCTTGATACCTTTTTTTAATGCTCTTTTTGCGACTAATTCACCCACAACAGATGAGGAATTACAATTAGAAGATAATTTTTTAGATTTATCTTTTAGCTCTTTATCAACAGTTGAAGCAGAGCAAATAGTTGTTTGAGCATGATCATCAATAACTTGTGCATATATGTGATTATTTGAACGAAAAACAGACAATCTTGGGCGACTATCATTCCCAATTAAAGATCTTCTTAATCTTCTATGTCGTTTTTGAGTTTGTAATTTTCTCGAAATTTTTGTCATTTTTTTTTAATGGAATTATTTTTTGCCAGATTTACCAGCTTTTCTGAGTATTGTTTCATCATGGTATTTAATTCCTTTTCCTTTGTAAGGCTCTGGAGGTCTGATTGATCTGATTTTTGCGGCTTCATTACCAACAATTTCCTTATCAATTCCAGATACTATAACGTTTGTATTACTCTCAACTTTGTATGTTATACCATCAGGGGGGGTCATTTCTACCGGATGACTATATCCAGCACTAACGACTAAATTCTTTCCTTTTACTTGCGCTCTGGAACCAACCCCAACAATCTCAAGTTTTTTTGAAAAACCTTGACTAACTCCTTTGACCATATTGGCAATCAAAGCTCTACACAATCCATGTCTTTGTCTGGATTGTATTTTAGTAGTGGTGGGACTAACGAGAACTTTATTATCTTTTTTATCAAAACTAACTCCTTCAGGCATTAAACGTTTTAATTCTCCTTTTGGACCCTTAACTGTAACTGTTAATCCATCAAATTCGACAGAAACTTTATCAGGGATAAGTACTGGTGTTTTTCCAATTCTTGACATAATTAATTCTCCTTAATAAACATAACAAAGGACCTCACCACCAATGCCTTGCTTTCTCGCATCGCGATCACTCATGACACCTTTTGAAGTAGATATTATAGCAACTCCCAAACCTCCAAGAACTTTGGGCAATCCTTTATTATTCTTATATATTCTTAATCCTGGTTTACTTACTCTTTGCATAGATCTAATAGTTGGAAACTTATTTTTACCACTGTATTTTAAGCCAAGGATTATTTGTGCTTTATAACCTTCACCTTCCTCATTAATATCGGAAATAAAACCTTCTTTTTGAAGTACTTTTGCAATACTTAGAGACATTCTTGAGCTTGGAATGGTCGTAGTTGTATGCTTTTTTTGACTCGCATTTCTTATACGAGTAAGCATATCTGAAATAGGATCGTGATTTGACATAGTTTAAGTTAATTCTTACTAAAAGGCATTCCTAACTCCTGCAGGAGAGCTTTACCTTCTTGGTCTGTTCTTGCACTAGTGACGATAGTTATATCCATACCTCTTATTGAGTCAATTTTATCAAAAGAGATTTCAGGAAATATCAATTGTTCTTTCACTCCAACTGTGTAATTTCCCCTGCCATCAAAGCTTTTTGGACTAACGCCTCTAAAATCTCTAATTCTGGGTAATGCTAGATTAATGAATCTTTCCAAAAAGGAATACATCCTATCGCCTCTCAAAGTGACAGTGCATCCTATAGGCATACCTTCACGAATTTTAAAACCCGCTATAGCTTTTTTAGCCCTAGTAACTAAGGCCTTTTGACCTGTAATAGTTGCCATTTCGTTAAGAGACGCTTCAAGTGATTTAGAATTTGAAGCCGCTTCGCCAAGACCTCTATTAACGTTGACTTTCACAACTTTTGGTACTTGATGAATATTGGTAAGACCAAGTTCCTTGAGTAATTTTGGTCTAATTGATTCTTTGTAGCGATTTTTAAGAGTCATAATTTTTTGTTAATTCTGGTCTTTGTCAGAATTGAGAAATTAAGAAAAGTTTAAATCTGGTTTTTGATGAAAAATTAATCAATTACTTCACCAGTCTTTTTTAACCTTCGTTTCTTCACACCTTCTTTATCAATAAAGTACTCTATTTTACTTGTAAGATTTTTGTCCTTTGAAAAAAACATTACATTAGATGCGTGCAAAGATGCTTCTTCAGTGAGAATTCTACCACTTTCCCCTTCCTGCGATGGTTTTACATGTTTTGTTCTTAAATTAATCCCTTTTACAACTACTCTATTTTCAAGAGGTATAGTTTTCAAAACTTCTCCAGTTTTACCTTTATCTTTACCATTAATAACTTTTACTAAGTCTCCGGTTTTGATTCTCATTTTTATCCTTTGAGAATTTTTATTTTGTTTTAATGAGTCCAACATTTAAATTACCTCCGGAGCTAAAGAAACAATTTTAGTGTAATTTTTATCCCTAAGTTCTCTAGCGACAGGACCAAACACCCTTGTTCCTTTTGGATTCTTATCTTCATTAATTAAAACAGCGGCATTATCATCAAACCTTATTGAATTACCAGTGTTTCTTCTGAGTGTTGCTTTTGTTCTTACAATAACGGCTTTTACAACTTCTGATTTTTTAACTCCCATATTTGGAAGGGCATCTTTAACAGTTGCTACAATAACGTCTCCCACATGAGCATATCTTCTATTAGAGCCTAATACTCTAATACATTGAAGTCTTTTGGCACCACTGTTATCAGCAACAGTTAAGTAGGTTTCTTGTTGAATCATTTTTTAACCTCCTTATTCTGAATTGATTTATTAAGGATCTCTTCTATTGCCCATCTTTTATGAGCACTAAGTGGCCTCGTTTCTCTAATTTTCACTCGATCACCCAAAACACATTCGTTTGAGGGATCATGAGCTTTATATCGAGTTGTCCTACTTACAATTTTTTTATAAGTTGGATGTGGGTATCTGTTTATCACAGCAACAACAACTGTCTTATCCATTTTGTCACTGACAACAGTACCAATTCTCTCTTTAAGTGCCATAGCTAATAATTAATCAGATGTTGCTTGAGAAGAAGATTGCCTATTACTAATAGTAAGTAATTGTGCAACTTGTCTCTTGATAATTTTGAATTTATGAGTTTCATTTAGCTGCCTTGTAGCTTGCTTGAACCTTAAATCAAAAAGATCTTTTCGGAGTTGGTTAATCTTCTCAGTTAGTTGAACAGAATTTAATTTCTTAAATTCATTTAATGATTCTGAGTTTTTCATTTTTTAACCTCCTCTTGAGATTGTTTATTTTTGTTTTTAGTTTCTGGTGAAGAATTTATTTGATTTTTATCAATCGAAATAAATTTTGTTTTTACAGGGAGTTTGTATTGAGCTAAACGCATAGCTTCCTTAGCAGTTTCTTCTGTAATATCTTCGCCACCCATCTCAAATAGTATTCTACCGGGTTTTACAACTGCAACCCAAAACTCTGGATTTCCTTTACCAGAACCCATTCTGGTTTCAGCGGGTCTCATGGTGACTGGTTTATCAGGAAATATTCTTATCCAAATTTGCCCACCACGTTTGATATATCTTGTCATTGCCCTTCTACTAGCTTCAATTTGGCGAGCAGTAACCCATCCACAGTCTTGTGCTTGGAGCGCGAATTGACCAAATGCAATTGTATTACCTTTGGAAGCTACTCCCCGCATTCTTCCCCTATGTTGTTTACGGAATTTAGTACGTTTTGGACTAAGCATTTTTTACCTCCTAAGAATTCTCATTTGAACGATCCTCAAACTGTTGAGGCCTTCGACTACCTTTCCTCTTGGGATTATTACCCACAGGAATCGATTGTTCTTCTTTAGGAAGAACTTCACCTTTAAAAACCCAAACTTTTATTCCCAAAACTCCATAAGTTGTATTAGCTTCTCGAGTAGCATAATCAATTTCTGCTCTAAGAGTATGCAGTGGAACTCTGCCTTCTCTGGTCCATTCAGATCTAGCGATTTCAGCACCATTAAGTCTTCCTCCAACTTGTATTTTTAGACCCAAAACCCCGGCCCTTTGAGCTCTCTGCAATGCCATCCTTATGCTTCTTCTGAAAGCAACTCTTTTTTCTAACTGTTGTGAAATATATTCAGCAAGTAAAAAAGCATCCGCATCGACTCGCTCAACTTCAACAACATTTATTCTGACTTGCCTAGTTCTATCACCTATAGTTTTTTGAATTCCAGATCTCAATTCTTCAATTCCACTTCCTTGTCTTCCAACAATCACACCAGGTCTAGCTGTTTTTAATTCAAGTTCTAACTGATCTGCTTTTCTTGCAATTAAAACATCACTAATTCCTGCTGCTCCATATTTCTTTTGAATAAAAGAGCGAATTTTGAAATCTTCTTGAAGAAGTATTGGATAAGTCTTAGAAGTAGCAAACCACTTAGAACGATGCTCTTGTGTGATACCTAATCTGAGTCCAGAAGGATGTATTTTATGTCCCATTAGTTTTGTACCTCCGCTATGGTTTGATTAGGAACAGATTCAACAGAAATACTTATATGGCAGGTCTGTTTTTTGATAGAAAAAGCTCTTCCTTGTGCTCTGGGCCTATATCTCTTCATGACAGGGCCGTTATTAGCCCAAGCAGAAGATATAAATAAAGTGGATGGATCCATTCCAAAGTTATGCTCTGCATTTGCTACCGCAGATCTTAAAACTTTCGTAATTGGATCTGTAGATCTATAAGGCATGAATTCCAACATAATAAGAGCATCTCTGTAAGATTTACCTCTTATTTGATCTAGTACTCTTCTTACCTTAGAAGCTGATCCACGGATGTAGTTACCATGAGCTATTGCGGTTTTTGTATTTAAAGATGTTTTTGTCATGCTTTTGCTCCTTTCTTGTCTCGAATGTGTCCTCGATAGGTACGTGTTGGAGCGAATTCACCAAGTTTATGACCTATCATTTGTTCAGTTATGAAAACTGGGATATGTGCCTTCCCATTATGGACTGCAATCGTATGACCTATCATTACAGGAAGTATTGTAGATGACCTAGACCAAGTCTTAATTACAGACTTGTCATTATCTGAGTTTTGCTTTTCAACCTTTTTTAACAAGCTATCAGCTATAAAAGGTCCTTTTTTTAGTGAACGTCCCATGATTAAAAAATAATAAAGTAAAAAAGAATTGAAGTAATCAAGAGTCTCTTCCTCCTCTACTCCTCTTAGAAACACGGCGGCGTTTTCGAACTACTAATTTATTGCTTGGTTTGTTCTTTTTACGTGTTTTTAATCCCAGAGCTGGTTTACCCCATGGAGTTACAGGTCCTGCTCTACCAATTGGCGCTTTTCCTTCTCCTCCTCCATGTGGGTGATCACATGGATTCATAACACTTCCTCTGACTTGAGGTCTCCTTCCTAGCCATCTCGTCCTACCTGCTTTACCTAAACTAGTATTTCTTATTTCTGAGTTACCTACTTCACCCAATGTTGCATAACATTCCTTTCTAACAAGTCTTACTTCAGTAGATGGAAGTTTTAGAGCTACGTAATCCCCTTCTTTAGCCATTACTTGAGCACTTGCTCCTGCTGATCTAACCATTTGAGCACCTCTGCCAACATAAAGCTCAACACAATGAACACTTGAACCTAATGGCATAACTGATAACGGCATTGCATTTCCATCTTCAATTGGAACACCTTCGCCTGAAATTACATTTTGTCCAACTTTGATTCCTGCAGGAGCAATGATATATCTCTTCTCTCCATCTTCGTAAAATAATAATGCAAGTCTTGCATTTCTGTGAGGATCGTAATGGATAGCGGCAACTTTGGCGTTAATATTTCTTTTATCTCTCCTAAAATCAACCAGTCTATACTGTCTTTTGTGGCCGCCTCCACGATGACGACAAGTTATAACCCCTCGATTATTTCTACCTTTAACTCTATGCCTTGAGACAATTAGAGATCTTTCGGGTTTTGAGTCTGTAATCTCACTGAAATCAGTAACTACTCTTTGTCTTGTTCCGGGTGTATACGGTTTAAATTTACGAATTGCCATGGTTAAAACTCTTTATGATTCTGGAAATAGTTGGATTTTGTCTCCTTCAGCAAGACGTACAATAGCCTTTTTAACTTGAGAACGTTTACCGGCAAATTTACCGACTCTTCTGGTTCTTCGCGGAGGATTCATAGTATTTATCCCTACAACTCTAACACTAAACAAAGACTCTATAGCTGCTTTGATCTGAGGTTTTGCTGCTCTATGATCAACTTCAAAAGTATACTGATTGAAATCTAGGGCATTTGTAGCTTTTTCAGTAATAACTGGCTTACGTATTACATCTGCTAAACGTGAATCAAATAATTTACTCATGATGCATAAACCTCTTGAATTTTACTGATTGCTGATTGGCCAATAATCAATTTGTTAGCGTTAAGAATATCAAAAACATTTAACTGATCTGCCGCAATTAACTTTACTTTTTCAATATTATTAATAGATTTTTTTATGAGTTCAGAGGGACTATCAAGAATGACCAAAACTTTTTCTGTTCTTTCAATTCCTAGTCGAGCAAGGCCACTAATAATTTCACTTGTTTTTGGCTGTTTGAGAGTAGAACCAAAATCTTCGACAGCTTTGATATCTGAAACTCTTGACATGAGAGCTGTTCTTAGAGCTAATCTCCTTTCTTTACGATTCATATCCAAATTATACGAACGTGGTTTTGGTCCAAAAATTATTCCACCCCCCGGTCTTAGTGGAGTTCTTATTGATCCTTGACGAGCTCTACCTGTACCTTTTTGTTTATAGGGTTTCCTCCCTCCACCTCTCACTTCAGACCTTGTCAAAGTAGATGCTGTACCTTGTCTTTTGTTAGCCAATTGTCTTAGGACTGCTCGATGTATTAAATCAGCGGCAGAAGTATCTTTAGCAACTTTTAAGTTGATGTCAACATTACCTGATTTTTTACCATCCCACTTAAGGGTCTCAAGAGTTGTCATGATTTTTTACCTCCTTTTTTTCCTACAATATTATTGGGTTTGATATTAACGATCGAACCAGGCTTACCAGGTACTGAACCTTTTACGATGAGTAAATTTTTTTGATCATCAATTTTAACTACTAATAAACCCTTAGTTGTAATTTTTTTACCTCCATATCTACCTGCCATTCTCTTACCAGGGTAAATTCTTCCTGGAGTAGTACCTGCTCCTGTAGAACCTGGAGCTCTATGATTTTTTGAACCATGACTCATAGGTCCTCTACTAAAACCATGCCTTTTCTGATAACCAGCAAAACCTCTACCCATGGATTTACCACTGATATCCACTTTTTGACCTACTTCAAAATTACTAACTGTTATTTTTGTACCTACTTCGTAGTTAGAGGTTTCTTCAACTCTGTATTCTTTTAAATGCTTGAGAAGTTCTTTACCGGACTTTAATAGGTGTCCCTTTTCAGGTTTACTTAGATGCTTTTCTTTTGATAAACCATAACCTATTTGAACAGCTGTATAACCATCCAAAGCTTGTTTTTTTAATTGTGTTACACGGCAAGGGCCCGCCTCTATTAAAGTGACTGGAACAGCATTACCATTACCATCAAAAAGTTGGGACATCCCCAATTTCTTCCCTAAAATTCCTATAGACATAAGATTTGAGTATGCTAGCTTTAATTCATTTTTTTATTATCTAGACCCTTTTTTGATTAAAAGAGTAGCTAAAAAAAAAATAATTTTAAGAGGATGAGACTTTTCTAAAATTAGAAAGTTTCTCTTTGGGACAAAACCCATCCTGATTTTTTTAACGATGCGCTAAAAGTGTGAGATTCAATAGGCTCGGCTAGCTTGCGAGCTTTAAAATTCACTGAATATAAATTGTACATCATCAAGTACCATAAAATAAAATAATATATATATAAAAGAAAAATTCTTATGCCTTTGCTCTTAACAGGAAAAAAGTTCAATAGTGATTTAAACAATAATAAGTGTTTAGCAATATTTGCTCCCTTAGAGGGTGGATATGAAACTCGTCTTTTAAGAAGAATGAGAGCAAAAGGATATAAAACTTTTATAACCTCTGCTAGGGGTCTAGGTGATCCTGAAGTTTTTTTACTTAAATTGCATGGTGTAAGACCTCCTCACTTAGGTCATCAAAGTGTTGGCAGGAATGGTGCATTAGGAGAAGTGCAACAAGTTATACCACAAGCATCTGAACTATTTAATGACACTGAAAAAAATAAACTATTGTGGTTGTTAGAAGGTCAAGTTCTTTCTAAATCTGAATTGGAAAGTTTGATTGAAATTTGTACCAAAGATAATAAACTTCAAATTGTTGTTGAGATGGGCGGATCCAGAAAGCTGGAGTGGATGTCACTAAAGGAATATATCAATAATGAATTCTGAAATAAAATTGCTTGAAAAAAATAAAGGAAAATCAGATAAATGGGTTAAATTAATTTGCGGTGCTAGTAATGAAGATATTTTTGCCATTGAAGACTTATCTGCTATTTATGCTGCTGCTGGTGTTGATTATATTGACGTTGCTGCTGAGCAATCTATAGTCCGAGCAGCGCGGAACGGAATTAGATGGGCAGAAAAAGAATATGGCAAATCAACTGGCTTAATGATAAGTATTAGTGATGGTAAGGATATACATTTTCGAAAAGCCAAATTTGATCCTTTGCTCTGTCCTCCTGATTGCTTGAGACCATGTGAAAGAATTTGTCCTGCAAACGCGATAGGCAATTATGGCATCGAAAAAAATAAATGCTATGGATGCGGGAGATGTATTAATAGTTGTCCTTTAAATTTAATTTCTGAATATGAATATGACTTATCAAAAATTAATCTTCCAGAAACTCTTCAAACTATTAAACCGGACGCAGTAGAAATTCATACTGAGATAAGTAGATTAGGTCCTTTTAAAGAGATCGCAAATATCCTAAAAAATTCAAATGTAAAATTAAAGAAAATTTCTGTAAGTTGTGGATTAAACAAATCCAAAAAAAAGCCGGAAGATTTATCAAATGCACTTTGGGAAAGATATGAAATTCTTTCTGAACATAATGTTCCACTGATTTGGCAGCTTGATGGAAGACCAATGTCAGGTGATCTGTCCGCCACTACAGGACGAGATATAGTGAAATTATGGGAAAGCATCGGATCTAATCTCCCTCCAGGTTTAATTCAACTAGCTGGAGGCACAAATGGGAATACACATGAATTTCTCAAAATAAATAATTTCCCTGATGGAATTGCATTTGGGAGTTATGCAAGAAAAATTATGCAGCCACTTATAGAATTTGCTAACGGTAATAACAAAAAATTGTATGATTATCCTGAAAAAATGTTATTGGCAATAGAAAAAGCAAAAAATTTACTAAAACCATGGAAACTAGGCTGTGACAAATAATAAACATAAATATTAATTAGCAAAAAAAACTAGGAAAAAATTATGCTTTGATAGAAAAAAATCTCCCGATGTATTAAAATTGAAATCTATTGGGCCGTCGCCAAGTGGTAAGGCATCGGGTTTTGGTCTCGACATTCCTAGGTTCGAATCCTAGCGGCCCAGTTCTATAGTTTAAAAATAGTGAGAAATCAGAAATTAGTCTTATTTGATTTTGATGGAGTTATTGTTGATGGAATGAATGAATATTGGAATAGTTCATTATTAGCTTGCGAAAAATTTTTGAATTCAAATGATATATCAATCGAACGAAATCTTTATGAAGAGGTTTCAGATACGTTTAAAGAAATTAGACCATGGGTTAAATATGGATGGGAAATGGTAATCATCGTATATGAAATTATCAAAAAAACTAACCCACTAAATCAAAAAAATAAAAATGATTTTTTATTTAATTATCATCAAAATTGTCAATCTATATTATTGAAAAACTCATGGGTGGCAGAAGATTTACAAAAGTTTCTTAATAATTCTAGAAAATATCAAATCAATAAAGATTTTGAAAAGTGGGTTCAATTACATAAGCCCTTTTATGAAGTTCTAAATTTGATAAAGAACGCCAAAAATAAACAGATAAAGACAGCAATCATAACAACAAAAGGAAAAATTTTTGCTACCAGAATTCTTGAAAAATTAAATATTATTCCTGAGTTGATTTTTGGTTACGAATCTGGAACGAAGGTTGAAATAGCCTCACAACTATCAAAAGAACATGAGATTATCGGATTTTTGGAAGATAGAAAAGATACACTGTTGGAAATAAAAAAATCTAAAATAACAAATAAAATACCTTGTTTTTTGGCTGACTGGGGTTACCTAAAAGATACGGACAGGATTAATTTGCCAAATGATATTACCTTACTGAAATTAAAAAATATAGATAATTTACTTGCAATTTAAACATCATCGGCTAGAGTACGCATGTACTATGATTATAATTATCTAATTCCGCATAAAAAGTACGGATTTTAAATAATTATGAGAATTTATTAATAGATCAAAAATGAGTATTGAAGAAAGAAAGAAAAACGATTCAAAAGAATCTGTATCTAAGGAAAAAGACAAAGCATTAAGTCTCGTATTGGGCCAAATAGAAAGAAATTTTGGTAGAGGATCAATAATGAGACTAGGTGACGCATCTAGAATGAAAGTAGAAACTATATCGACGGGGGCTCTTACATTAGATTTAGCTCTAGGTGGAGGATATCCAAAAGGAAGGGTAGTTGAAGTATATGGTCCTGAAAGTTCAGGGAAAACGACACTAACACTTCACGCAATAGCAGAAGTTCAAAGAAATGGAGGCATAGCAGCATTTGTAGACGCTGAGCATGCCTTAGATCCAGTATATGCTGCTTCGCTAGGAGTAGATGTCGAAAATTTACTTGTCTCACAACCAGATACTGGTGAAATGGCCTTAGAAATAGTTGATCAATTAATAAGATCAACTGCCGTTGATCTAGTTGTCGTTGACTCAGTAGCGGCTCTAACTCCAAGAGCAGAGATAGAAGGAGAAATGGGAGATCATGTAATAGGTAGCCAAGCAAGACTAATGAGTCAGGCAATGAGAAAAATAACAGGTAATATCGGCAAATCTGGATGTACAGTAATCTTTCTAAATCAATTGCGTTTAAAAATCGGAGTTACTTACGGAAATCCAGAGACAACTACAGGAGGTAATGCATTAAAATTTTACGCCTCAGTAAGACTTGATATTAGAAGAATTCAAACTTTAAAAAGGGGAACAGAAGAATATGGAATAAGAGCGAAAGTAAAAGTTGCAAAAAACAAAGTTGCTCCTCCATTTAGAATTGCAGAATTTGATATTTTATTTGGCAAAGGAATTAGTACAACAGGATGTTTACTAGATTTAGCTGAAGAGACTAACATCATAATTAGAAGAGGAGCTTGGTATAGTTATGAAGGAGAAAATATCGGTCAAGGGAGAGATAACACAATTATTTGGCTTGATCAAAATTTAGAAATAAGAAATAAAGTAGAATCTATAGTAAAAAACAAACTAACAGAAGGTACTGAAGTAAGCTCTAATTCAATAAAGGTATTAAACGATAAGCCTAGCAATTCAATAATTACTAATGATGTAAAAACAGTAGCTTAAAAAATCATATTGCATCGGCTAATGTCCACCATCCTGCTGCTGGCCCAATAAATCTAACGATTATCCACAACAATACTAAAAATCCGATACCAAACCAACTAGCTCTAATGCTCAATTTCATAAAATTATCTCTTTGATTAATAGTTATAGGCAGCCAATCAAATAATCGAGGAGACTCATCACCTCCAGATTTCTTATTATTTTTAGGAGGAAGACCTAAATTTTTTCTCCTTTTTGATTCTCCCATGTTAAAGATATTTCATAAATAATAATAAACTAATTGAAGGGCATCATGTAATTGATTATCTTTGAGGGTTGAATACTTTCCAGAATTAATCTGCCCCATTGTCTTTTATGCACTCTTCCATCCAAGATTATTAAAGTACCAGAACTTCTTCTTAACGGAGAAACTGACTTTTCTAATTTTTCTATTGTTTCTGGGAGCAAAAAATCTCTAAACCAATCTTTAGATAATTTCTTATTATATGAGACGGTTATTTCATTAATTGGATCTAATATATTGGGCAGTGGAAGTAAAGTAATAATTATTTTTTCAGGATTATCTATCAGTGTGGAATTCTTTATCCACCAACTATAACTAGAACACAATATTCCATTATTTATTAAAGGAATAGTTTCTAGAAATACTTTCTTACCATACTTTGATGCCAACTCTGTAGCTAAATTAATTTTCAGGTAAGTGTCATCACATAAAATTAGAATTAATCCTTTCCTGAATAATATTATCCTTAGACATTGTTCTATTATTGTTTTATTAAAACTTGGATTATTAGGAAGAAGTTGCTTAGGAGGAACATAAATTAAAATATCTTTTTCTTTGAAATTACTTTTAAAATTGACAACTAAATCAATAATTATATTTTGATCTTTGAGATACTTTTCAAAAAAATTATCCCTTCTCATAGCTGATAAAAAAACAAAGTTATTCTTAATTAAAAACTTTTTGATTTCAAACAGTTCATCTATTGGTTGAGAATATAAACACCACTCCAAATTTGTTTTATCTAGTTCAACCCAACATGCCCATCCTTTAGAAAATGCTTTATTCAATCTAGAAAATTTTTTAGAAAATGAGGCATTTTCTAAAAAGAATTTAGAAAGAAAACTGATTTCTTCATCTTCCAAAAATAAAAAATTATTAGCTGAAACTTTTCTAAGGAAAAACTTTTTCTTGAGGAGGTTATATGTACTTACTATATTTTGGTCGAATGTTCTTACTTCGTTCGATTGATAAAACCAATCCTTTTTAAATAAAGATATTCTGAAGTAATCTTTTAAATCATTTTTAATATTCTCAATTCCTGAAAAAATAATCCGCCTATTGTTAATATTTGAAATTCTATATTCCCCTAACAAATTTTCAACAGTTGTCAAAAGGATTCTATGAGTAGGAAAAATTATTTGATCATTTTCAAAAATATAATGGAATCCAAGAATTTTAAGATCCTCAATCAGGTTTCTCCTTAAAAGTTGAATCTTTTCTTCAGATAAAACAAAAATTGAGTTTTCTTTATTTAAAAATAAAGAGATCATAATTGCAGATATCCAAACCTCTTTTGAAAAAATTTCTGAATTAATTAAATAATTATCTTTTGTCTTAATACACTTTGAAATTATTCTTCCAAAAGAGTAAATATGCTCCCACTCTATCCTGCGAGATTTCATAAATCTTCTTAAGTATTGATGACTTAAAATTTCAAGCATTTATAATTTGATTAATATCAAATCCACAAACAAATATGAATTCAATATACAGAAAAATTGTTATCAATAAGAAAAACTTCTTTAAATTAATAAATAAATGAAAATTGGAATAGTTGGATTAGGACTTATAGGTGGTTCAATAGGATTAAAGCTCCAAAGTTTGAACCATACAGTTTATGGAGTTACAAATAACTTAGAAAATGAGAAAAAAGCTAAAGCTAGAAAACTTAGTAATTTTATTAGTTGTGATTTGACAATTTTAAAAGAGTGTTCTCTCATAATTTTGGCATTACCTATAAAAGATTTATTAAATCCATCTCAAGAATTAATAGATATACTTCCGAAAGATGCGATATTAACAGATGTTGGTTCAATTAAAGAGCCAATAATCAATAAATGGGAAACCCTACATCCTTTATTTGTTGGTTCTCATCCAATGGCAGGGACAGAAAATAAAGGAGTTGATTCAGGTTTTGAGAATCTTTTTAAAAACGCAAAATGGATTATTACACCAACTTTAAAAAGTGATGCAAGGGCTGTTAATTCATTAACCAAACTAATTTCCTCAATGGGATGCGAAGTTTGCAAAGCATCACCAATTGAACATGATAAAGCAGTTTCTTTAATATCTCATTTACCTATATTTTTGGCTTCAGCACTGATAGAAACTACTCGTATAAAAGACAATAAAGCAATGATAGAACTGACTCAAAATTTAGCTTCTTCAGGTTTTCTTGATACAACGAGGGTTGGCGGTGGTAATACTCAATTAGGTTTAGACTTGGCTACACATAATAAATCTAATATATTAAATGCTATTGAAATTTTTATGGATAAAATTCAAGAATTTGAATACATTATCAAAAACAACAATTGGGAATTACTCGCAAAAAAACTTTCAGAAGCAAAAGATTTGAGGGAAAAATTTATAAATGAAAATCATAAATTCCCTTACTAGCCAAAATCTGTCTTGAGACCATTAAAGCAGACTGACTAACCCCGGCTGTCCCTTCTCCTGGATAAATTGAATCTCCGCATAACCATAACCCTTTAAAGGGTGTTCTACTTGATAATCCAGATAATCCAAAGATTTCAGGATTTTGTCCAAGGCCACCTACTATGCCTTTAGGCCTATTAGTCCACCTTTCAAAACCTAATGGAGTTGCTAATTCCCGATGAAGCCAATTTTCGGAAGCAATATTAAATTGCCTCTCAATTTCTAAAGAAATTTTTTCTAAAAAATCTTTTTTTCTCTCAACATACTTATTTTTATCTAAATTAAACCAATCTTTTGTGTTAGTAAAGATACTAGCTATCAAAGTAACCTCACCTTTTGGAGCTCTACCATCACCTTCTCTACTTATAGAAACAAAAAGAGATCCGAATTCATCAGAAACAAACTGATAATGATGTGAAGAAATCTCTTTAATATGTTCCTTTTTTATTGCTGAGTAAAAAACTAAAGCTCCACTTGGTTCGGGTAAAGACTTTATCTTATTTTTATAAATAATATTTTTATGTAAAGATTCTTCAAGATGAGTTAATAATGATTGTGGAGGTGCAGTAAAAATCAGGTCATTTGAATAATATTCAAAAGATCTTTTTTTAGATTTTGCTAATACTTTCCAACAATTATTGGGATCATCAAAAATTATAGAATTTACTTTTTGCCCAAACAAAATTTTAGCTCCAGTTTTTTGTAATGAATCCTCTAAAGCTTCACTTAAAGATTGCATAGATTTTTCAAGGTGCCATAATCCATGAGGCTGCTGACTCATCTGTAAAACTGTAGAACCATAAAGAGCTGCAGTATTGTATACATCTTCTTGTGAATAGAGTTTTAATTGCAAATTGAGAAATTTAATTAAGCGCTCATTAGTGGATAATCCACAGATTCGTAAAAGGTCAAAAACAGTAGATTTTATAAGAATTCCAGTAATAATATTTGATGGAACTAGTGCTCTAAAAAGTTGGGAGAAATCCCAGAAATTGTTAATTGGCAAAACAGGATTATTATTGGCGAACTTCCAATTACTCTCGTGAATAAAAGAACAAAGTTGCCAAAACTTATTACTACCGGGAAACTGCATTTCCCTCTCTGCAAGCCATTCTTTTTTTTTATGCCAAATAGATATTGGTTTGCTACCATCCTTCAAATCAACAATACAAGAAGGGTCTAGAATAGTAGCCTCTGGAATTTTAATTTCAAGAAACTCAAAAATTTTTGAATGTATTCCCCCCTTCTCAAGACCAGCAACTTGAGTAGCGCCTACATCAAAGATGTAATTTTTTCTTCGGAAAGTACCTGCACAGCCTCCTGATTGATAATGGGATTCGAGTAATGTTACTGAGAATCCAAGTTTTGATAAAATTGCAGCAGATGTTAACCCTGCTATACCAGCACCAACTACCAAAACTTCATTCTTCTGCATTTCATGCAAAACATATCTAATACTGAACTTAGCGAAATTTATAAGAAATTAGGTAATGATTTACCAAAAAGTATCTCGAGAGTATATGGAGGTAATATTCATAGCTCATGGCAGATAAAGACAGGCAAAAAGAATTTTTTTCTCAAACGAAATGAAAGAAAGGAAAAATTATTAAAATTTGAAGAATATTGTTTACGTGATCTAAGAAAGAAAATCAATCAAGAGAATATTATTATTCCTAAAGTAATTTCTTATTTAAATGTTGAAGATGTGGAACTCCTTTTAATGGAATGGATAGATATGCATAATGCTGATCAAAAAAAACTTGGTAAGGGTTTAGGAGAAATGCATTTAAAATCGCATGAGTCGAGTCCAAATAGATATGGCTACCCTATAAAAGGATATATTGGTACCACAGAACAAATTGAAGGTTGGGAAAACAATTGGATAAATTGCTTCATAAACTTAAGAATTGAGCCCCAATTGAAAATACTCAAAAATGATTTACTAGACATACAAACCAAAAATTTAATTACTGAAAAAATAAAATCAGAGCTTGATATACATGAACCAACTAATGCTCTTGTTCATGGAGATTTATGGTCGGGGAACATAGGCATGGATGATAGTGGGAAAGGAGTTATTTTTGATCCAGCTTCATGGTGGGCTGATTGCGAAGTTGATTTAGCGATGACTAGTTTATTTGGGGGATTTAATCAAGAATTTTATGAAGAGTATCATAAAATTATGCCATTAAAAAAAGGATTTGAAAGAAGAATTTTTATCTACAATTTTTATCACATATTAAATCATGCCAATATGTTCGGAGGATCATACTGCTGGCAAGTAGAAGATTACGCCAAGACAATTATTAATATGTAATTTTTATTTATCCTAAATATGTTTTCTTAAGGTTCTGAACCTTATCTAAAACAGCCTCTCGATTTTCACTAGTTCTTAGATTTTGCCAACTCCATTGACCAACAACTATAACTCCAAGAAGCTCTAGTAAACCGGGAAGAATTGGGAAAAAATTAATCGTGTCAATAACAACTTTGATTATTATTTGAGCTATGACTACAACAGCAATTATGCCAGCTGCTTTGCCATATTTTCCCATTTGAGTCCAATCAACATTTCCAAGTGTTTCGTTGACTTTTCCCATGACATCAGAATACTTCTCTGAAAAGCTTTTAGTTTCTGAGCTTGTATCGGAGACGGAGTCTTGATTTGACTCTGGAGTGTTATCACTCATGAATTCAGTAAACTTACATATATGAACCAGAGAGTATCGGAAAAATCGTCTGTTGACTACCTTTTTGTTATGCATAATTCCGAACCGAAACATTTTGTATTTTTTTAGTTTTGATTTTGCAAAAAGTTTTTAGAGATATTTGTAGTCAAAATTGACAAATAATCTCTTTTAATCAAAGAAAAAAACTAAAAAATATTAAAAATTTCCGTAAACAATAAAAATTAAAAAGACTAAAATTTTTATTTAAATTATGATGTTTGCAAAGATATTAATTAAACAATTTAAGAATGAAAATTCCAAGAGATTTCAAATTTGATTTCTTAAGCACAGATGAAAAAGAAAGATATCAAAAGCATTTGACTCTTAAAGAAATAGGTATTGAAGGTCAATTAAAACTTAAAAAAAGCTCCGTAATATGTATTGGTGCAGGAGGTCTAGGATCGTCTGTTTTACTTTATCTTGCAGCAGCGGGAATTGGAAAAATTGGAATAGTAGATGATGATCATGTTGAAAAATCTAATCTCCAAAGACAAATAATTCATACAACAACTACTATTGGAACTCTTAAAATTGATTCTGCTAGAGAGAGAATCGAAAGATTAAATCCAAATTCTGTAGTATTAACTTATGGTGAGAGGATTAATACAAATAATATTCTTGAAATCATCAGAGAATTTGATATTGTTTGTGATTGCTCAGATAACTTTGAAACAAGATATTTAATAAATGACGCATGCTTAATACTCAATAAACCTTTAGTTTTTGGCAGCGCGCAGGGATTTGAAGGCCAGGTCACTGTCTTTAATCTATATAAAAATAGTCCTAATTTAAGAGACCTAATTCCAGAATCACCTTCAAAAAATCATATCCCAAGCTGCGCAGAATTCGGCGTCATTGGTGTTTTAACTGGTCTTATCGGAGTTCTTCAGGCAAATGAAATAATAAAGATAATTCTTGAAAAAGGTGAAATTCTAGATGGAAAATTTTTAATTTTTAATCTGCTTAATATGAGCATTAAAAAATTTAATTTAAGGGCAGAAAAATTTAATAAAATAATTAAAAATCTTCATCAGTTCAAAGAGTTTTATAACAATACGAAGTGTCAAAGTGAACAAATTAAAGTTAGCAAAATTAACCCTAAAGAATTTTATAGCCTTTATAAAAAGAGACCTAACAAAATTCTACTGGTTGATGTTAGGGAAAATGATGAATATACAGATTCTTTCATTGAGGGTTCTATCTCAATACCGCTTGGTAATCTAGAAGAAGAAAATTATTTGAAATTAATTAAAAAAGAAAGTCTTATGAAAGAGATTTTTACCTTATGCAAATTAGGTAAGCGTTCTGAAACAGCTTCCAAAATATTATCAAAATTCAAAATAAACTCAAGATCAATTGAGGGCGGAATTGAAAATTTCAAACAAATAATAGATAAGTAAGACTTGATTAAAATTTAGTAATCCACTCCTCTTTTTAAATCAACACCAACATTTGCGTAATGTTTGTGGCAAACCATTTCAGAGTAAACATCTGCTAACTCAAAATATGAAGGTTCATTTTTACACCTACCAGTAATAATAACCTCTGTATCAGCAGGTTTTTTAACAAGAGTTTGATGGATTGATTCAACTGGCAAAAGTTCTAGATCAACAGTTGGATTTAACTCATCCAAAATAATAGTTTTGTATAAACCACTTAAAATCGCTGCTTTAGCAATTTCCCATGCTCTCTCGGCTTCAACATAATCAATTGGTTGTTGCTGTCCTCTCCACACAATGGCATCTCTACCTGAACGTAAATGATCGACTAAATGTGGATAAATTTCTCTCAAAGCCTCTATGGCAGCATCTTCTGTATAACCACTACCACCTTTTAACCATTGCAATATTAAAACTCTATGGCTCTTATCTTGGGATATTCCTTTTCCTATAGCCTGAAGAGCTTTACCTAAAGCACTGGTTGATTTACCTTTACCTTCGCCAGTATATATTTCAATCCCTCCCGGATTGCTATTTTGCCTATGAAGATGATTTATCTCACTTACGGAGCGTGGTCTCATTTCAGAGTGCAATTGAGATATTCTGATTAGGGAAGAAGGCGCTGCTCTCCCGGTTATAATAATTTCTAAGCCATCAGGACGATCCTGAAGAGAATTAACTACTTCTTCAACTTCAAGCATTCCCAAATCTAAAACTGGGTTTAATTCATCCAAAACAACTACTGAATAAAGAGAACTCGCAATAGCCCCCTTAGCAATATTCCAACCTCTAACAGCCTCAGATATGTCAAATTTTGTTACTTGATCAGCACTAAAGAATTCTGATCTACCTGTCCTTACATGATCAATTAAGTGTGGGAAACCCCTTTGCAAAGCTTCTATTGCCGAGTCTTCATCGTATGACCTTTCAGGACCTTTTAAAAATCTAAGCAAAAGAACTCTAGATTGTCTTTTTTCGCATATACCTAGTCCAATTGTCCTTAATACAACTCCTAAAGCAGCTTGACTTTTACCTTTACCTTCTCCGTCATATATGTGCAATTGACCTTTTAACCTTTCTTGACTGTCACTTGCAGTAACAATTCCAATACCTCTGTTTCTACTTGTATTTGTCAATTGAAGAAAATGAATGAACTTAATTTAGGATATAATCAAAAAAATTACTAAAAATTTAATAATAAATTTAACCTATATTCAATTTAAACTTTAAAGACAAATTCATGTTCAATCAATTAGAAATACTTTCAGATGAACAAATCGAAAAACTTACAAAAGTTAGGAATTATATAAAAAAACTAAATGGAGTTTGTGTTGCTTATTCAGGTGGGGTTGACAGCTCTCTAGTAGCATCAATTGCATTTGAACAATTAGGTAGTAAAGTAGTTGCAATTACTGGAGTTTCTCCTGCATTAGCAGACACACTTCTTGAAGAAGCAAGAAGTCAAGCACAATGGGTAGGCATTAAACACGTAGAAATTAAAACATCAGAATTAGATCAAGATGACTATAGTAAAAATCCAGTTAATAGATGTTTTGCATGTAAAAAAGAGCTTCACAAACACACGACACATTTTTCTAAAAAGTTTAACTATGAGATTGTTTTAGACGGCGTAAATTTGGATGACCTCAAAGATTTCAGACCGGGTATTCAAGCAGCAAAACAAGCAGGTGTAATTTCTCCTCTAGCGAAATTTAAATTTTCAAAAAGAGACATAAGAGATATCTCAAAAGCATTAGGTTTCCCTTGGTGGGACAAACCTGCTCAACCATGCCTATCATCTAGATTTCCTTATGGTCACGAAATAACACAAAAAAGATTAAAAATGGTTGAAAGAGCTGAAGAATACTTAAAAAGAGGGGGTATATCTGAAGTAAGAGTTAGGTGTCAAGGTGCAACCGCAAGAATCGAAATTCCACATAATGAATTAAAGAGTTTTTTTAATAAGTATGATGTTGAAGATTTAATTAATTATTTCTCTGATTTAGGTTTTAATTGTACAAGTCTAGATCTTGAAGGTTTGGTAAGTGGAAAATTAAATAGATAAATGTCGTAATTTAAAAAGCTTTGCGTATTTGATTATTTACTGCAGCTGGAGGGTTTCTTTTGATAATGCGCAATATATGTTCTTCAGCTTTTAACGCCTTAATAAAAAATTTAGAAGCTATTTCGGGCCTCATATTGTGACCACATGTGTAGATATCAACTGCAGAAAAATGAGATTCCGGCCATGTATGTATAGAAACATGAGATTCTGCCAATAATGCAATTGCTGTTACACCTTGAGGTTCAAATTTATTACTAATTAAATTCAATACTGTTGCATTTGCCAGTTTTGCTGCATTATTTAATGTACAACGCAAAAAAGATTCATCATTTAATTTTTCATAATCACATCCATATAGGTCTAACAAAAAGTGTTTACTTTGATTTATTAATTTCTTTTCATTAATTAACAAATCAAATGATTGATTTTCGTTCGGAACTTCCATTAAAAATATATATGGGTTTTAGATAGTTTAATACTGCCGCTTTTATCGCATTATAGATAAATCATTTGTGATGAGCCCAAAAAAGATTGATTAAATTTATCTAGATGTGTAGCACTTATAAGGCATTGACTATTTATTCCAACCGAATTTAATAATAAATTTTGCCTGGTGATATCTAATTCCGCCAATACATCATCCAATATTAGTATTGGAGGCACATTTAATGTTTTATGAAGTAGATCTAGTTCAGCCATCTTTAAAGCTAATATAAAAGTTCTTTGTTGGCCAGATGAGCCATATTTTCTTACAGAAATATCATTAATTAGAAACTCTATATCATCACGATGAGGACCAAAATTACACTTACCAGTTATCGCTTCTGTTGATCTTTGATTAAGTAATTGTTCCGCTATGTGCTTAGCAATAACTTCTTCTTCATCTTCATTAATTATATTGTTTATTCCAGAAAGATAATGTATATCAATGTGCTCCCTAGATTTACTTAAGTGATTATGCCAGTATTGAACATATGGTTTTATTTTGGACAAAGCTCTTCTTCTGCGTCTGAAAATTCTTGAGCTAATTAATGACATTTGGATATCAAAACTTTCAATAATTTCCGAATATTGATTTTTTATAAAGTTTTCAGAACGCCAAAAATGACTTCTTTGTTTTAAAAGCCTATTAAATCTACTCATCAACTCTACATAAACTGGTTCAAGTTGTGCTACAACTTTATCAATCCATATTCTTCTATAATTTGGTTCACTCTTAACAATATCTATATCGTTTGAACAGAAACAGACACTTCTTATATAGTTTTTAATCTCACTTTGTTTTTTTAACAATGAGTCATTTACATAAACTTTTTTAGGGCCTTTTCTAAATAAATTAATAATCACATCGTCCTTATAATCAATTTGACCAAAAATAATAGCCAAATTAGTATCATTTTTTATTAAATCTTTGTCACTTAATGCCCTACTAGATCTTAGTTGACTAATATATTCAACTGATTCAAGTAAGTTAGACTTGCCAACTCCATTACAACCAAGAATAATTGTCCTCTGTTGATCAAAATCTATTTCAAAACTTTTATGGTTCCGAAAATTTTTAATTTTAAGGTTATTTAGAAAAATTGTTTTGATGCATTCCTTAGTTAAATTAGCTAAATTTAGTTTATTTAGATTTTCTTTAAAGAAATTGAAAAATTAAGGGGCATGTAGCTCAGTTGGATAGAGCATCAGATTCCGGTTCTGAGAGTCGTGGGTTCGAATCCCTCCATGCTCGTCTATATTTCACAGCTTATACCCCATTACTCTTATTCCATTGGGATCAAGTATAAAACCACTTTCCTCCAAACTTTTAAATGAAGATTCTGGAGCTTGAACTGAAATACTACATCCGGGCATTTCTCGATTTATTGTTTCTAGAGTTATCTTTAGTAAAATTAAATAAAAAAGTTTTTGATTATTTCCTTTTTCAGCACTTAGATTCCATAAGTTAGCGTTTAAGCCTTTATCAGAGGTAACTCTTACAAAGCCAGATATTTTATTATTTTTTGATTCATTTTGAATCGTGAGAAAAAAACTGCTCTTTTGTATCGCCTGAGTCAACTTTTGGGGAGGGAATATATCACAGCCGCAACTAAACAATAGTTTGTTAACCTCTTTAGCAGATGGAACTGCTGAAGAATTAACGTAATATCCAGCAGGAAGAACTAACTTTTTCTTCGAAAAATATTGCAATGACTATCCTGTATTCCTCATTCCGGCAGCTATCCCATTAATTGTTAAAAGTGCACCTCTTAATAATTCACTTCTGCTATAAGCTCTTTTAGATTCATTTCTATCATTTAAGAACTCACTAATAGGGGGCTGTCTAGTTTGATCCCTTAGTCTTCTTAAAAGTGAAACTTGCAAAAAGCCCAATGGGATTATCGTTTTATTCCTCAAAGTAACTGACTTTCTCAAGTCTCTATCAGATTCAAGAAGCTTAGTTTTGCCTGTTATTTCAAGAATTAGTGATTTTGTGAGGCTATACTCTTTCGAAATAACATTAAAAATTTTCTCAAAAGAATTTTTATTCTCTTGACTGCCTAAAGTATCAACATAATATTTTGCAACTTCTAGATCAACTTTTGATAACGTCATTTCAACTTTGGATATCAACATTCTAAAAAAGGGCCATCTTTGATGAAGGACTCTTAATAATTCAATTTGTTGAGAATCTGATTCTAATTCAACAAATAATGCAGTACCTACACCAAACCAACTTGGCAAAAGGAACCTACTTTGTGTCCACCCAAATACCCACGGAATAGCCCTTAAACTTGATAGATCTTTAGCACCTTTTTTTCTTCTTGCAGGCCTACTTGATATCTGCAATTTACTTATTTCTTCAATAGGAGTTACTTCTTGAAAGAAAGTCAACAAATCAGGATTTTCATATACTAATTTTCTATAGTGTGATCTTGATGTTTCTGCCAATCTTGTCATTAATTGATTCCATTCTGGAGTTGCGTCCAGTCTGTTATTAACTAAGCTATTTTGGATAACTGCAGTAGTAATAGTTTCTAAATTATACAAAGCCAATTCAGGAAGACTGTATTTAGAGGCTAATACTTCTCCTTGTTCAGTAATTTTAATTCTTCCTTGAAGTGTTCCACTTGGTTGCGCCAAAATAGCCTGATAAGCAGGACCTCCTCCTCTTCCTACAGAACCACCTCTACCATGAAAAAGCCTTAAAAGTATCTTATTTTTACTTGAAATATTTTGAAGTGCTATCTGTGCTCTATGGATTTCCCAATTACTTGAAAGAAATCCTGAATCTTTATTACTATCAGAATAACCAAGCATTAGTTCTTGTAGAGGTTTAAAAGCTTCTCCAACTTTTGGTAATAATGATTTATAAAAATTCAATCTAAAAAGATTCTCCATTACTTCTGGTGCTCTTTTTAGATCCTCAACTGTTTCAAAAAGAGGAACAACCAAAAGTTTTGACTTTTGAGAATCCTGATCAATTAGTCCCATCTCTTTCGCTAGCAAGAGAACTTCAAGTAAATCAGATGCGCTATGACTCATAGAAATAACATATGAGTGACAAATTCGGCTGCCAAATTCTTCTTGCAGCCTTTTAACCATCTTGAAGACAGCGAAAGTTTCTTCTGTTGTCTTAGTCCAATTAACTTCTGCAGGTATTAATGGTCTTTTTGTATTTAATTCTTCAATTAACCAGTTTATTCTCTCATCTTCTGACATTTGATCATATTGCTTGGACAATTCAAGATAATTTGTAAGTTCTTGTATCGCATCGCTATGTCTTGTACTCTCTTGACGAATATCCAAACTTGCCAGTGAAAATCCAAAAATATGTACTTGAGTTAGTAACTTATTCACAGCCTCACATGTTAAATCAGTGCTATTAAGACTATTTTTGATTAATTCAAGATCATGAGTAAATTCATCAACTGATTGGTAATGTAATTTTTCACTTGAATCTACATCTCTATTAACAGATTCTTTTTCAAGAGATAATTTCCAACCACCTTCTGCTAAATAATTATTTCTCTCTTGTGTTAACTTTAGTTTTTCAAGAATATAGCTTAATTTTAATCTGTAGGGTTCGGATCTATATCTTGTTGCTCTAGCTTCATAGATTTCAGGAAATTTAACTCTATCTGTTTCAAGGGATTCCAAAAGTGAGGAGCTAACCTGACTCCATTGCATTGAAACACTTAACTGATCCCTGAGGTTGGAGGTCGCATTGATATATCTCTCCAACATTAATTGTCTTTGATAACATGCAGTTCTCCAAGTTATTTCTGGGGTGACTGATGGATTCCCATCCCTATCAGAGCCTACCCAAGAACCAAAAGTGCAAAACGATTCTGTCGGCATTTGCACATCAGGATAATTCTCAGTAATCGCAGAAGCAATTCTCCCTCTTAAATGGGGCATTGCATTAAAAAGAACTTGTTGGAAATAATGTAAAGCGTAATCAACTTCATCTAAAACAGATGGTTTAAATTGGTGCAACTCATCAGTTCTCCACCAAAGCCTAATTTCCTCTTTTAATTGAATTTTCAGCGAATGAATCTCTTCAGCTGTTAAATATTGCTCAACTTGTATTTTTTTAAGTAAGTTCGCGACTCTCGTTTGCTTATGTCTGATAGTATGCCTAACAATTTCAGTAGGATGAGCTGTAAAAACTAATCGTATATCCATTTCTTGCATCAATTCTTCTAATTTACCCGGGGGAACATTTAATCTCCTAAGCCTATAAAAAAGTTCTCTGAAAGTTACTGGAGCATTCTGTCTAGCTAATGCAGGAGCAAATGGATCAAGGTTATCCGGAGAATTTTTAACATTCTTATTAGTAAAGCTTTGGATATATCTATCTTCTTCAACCCTTTGTTCAAGAATATTGACTAACTGAAAATACAAGGAAAAAGCTCTTGCAGCAGAAATGGATTCAGCTAGATCCATAGAGTTAACGATGCTCACTATTTCTTTTTTAAAAGTTTTTGAACTATTATCGTCAAATTGATCTGAGTGACTCAGTTCTTTCAACTGAAGAAGTCGATTAGCTTGATCTGCAGGACACTCTTCTCTTAATACAGATTCCCAGAGTTCTTCTATTAATAGGCGATTTTTATCTAAAGGATCATTTTGACTTATAAGATCCACTTTATTATTTTTAAACTGTTTCATAGATTCCATATATTCATTATGTCATAAGTGGATATATTGATATAAAAATTTTTGTTTAAATCATGAAAAAGAGTCTTCTTCACTTTTGATCATTTCATCTATTGTGAGTTTCATAATTTCCTCAATAGAAAATCCTTTTTTATATTGTTGAATCCACCTCATAGATTGATTTCCTTCTTGAAGTACTTTATAAATAGGTTTTAAAAGATGCTTCATATCTAATTTATCTGCAGTAGGAGATACATCGGCCAACAACCTTTTAATCCAGTTTCTACAAATCAATTTTTTTCCATCCCGCCAATAAATTAATTCTGCATCTAGGCTGTTATGTGCCACTTTTATTTCGTTTTGGTCACATATTTTTGACAATGCATCAATAGAAAAATGACTATTAATGAGTGGATCTAAAGTATCAAGATTCTCAAATAGATAAATAACTCTTAATTCCAACAAAGCCGTTATTGCTAATAATAAATTTATATCTGAAACATAATCACAAATTCTTAATTCTAAACGGTCCAAAACATGTGGCCTTTGAGGACCATTAGGTCTTATAGATGACCAAAAATGTCTTACATTTTGCATATTACCCTTTTGCATATTATCTTCAATCCAATTGATATATTTTGAATGATTCTCAAAGAAAGGAACTTTTTCTGGTGTTTTTGGAAACTGAACCCATCTTTGTGAGTGATGTTCAGTTAGTTGATTATCTAGAAAGGGTGAACTTGCACTAATCGCAAGATACAAAGAAGCCTCACACCTCACAAGCCTAATCGCAGCAAAAAGTTTATCTAAATCATCAATACCTAAATTAATATGAACACTCGAAGTTGCAATTGCTATTCCGTAATTCTCCTGAATAAATTGATGATATGGATTACTCTTGTCAGAACGTTGAAATTGTTTTTCATGCTTAAAACACAATGTAGATGATGGGATTATTGTTAAATTCTTACTTTTTAACCATCTCCTTAAAGATATTCTAGGTTTCAGTAAATTCTGAAAGCTAAGTTTATAATCTTTTTCAGGTTTTGTTATGTATTCAACGTTTCTATTGTCAGGCTCTTTTACAAAATTACCGAATTTCTTTTCAACAAGATTTGAAATGCCAACATGAGAATTTTGAGAACCAGTAAAAAGTTCCACCTCAAAACCTTTATATAAATTATTAAGTTGCATTTATTTATCTAGACAAGCCAAGGCCATTAAGATCCCTTTTGCTTTATTAATGGTCTCTTGATATTCATTTTCTGGAGAAGAATCTGCGACGATTCCAGCGCCTGCTTGAACAGACACCGAATATCCGCCTTCAGTTGAAGGAGTAACAATCATTGTTCTTATTGTTATCGCAGTATTAAGTGCACCATTTATATCAATTGATCCATAAACCCCAGCATATGGTCCTCTAGGATCTTTCTCAAAATCTTTAATTAATTGCATAGCTCTTATTTTTGGAGCACCCGTTACTGTGCCTGCAGGAAAACAAGCTTTAAGTAAATCCCATACTCCTGTTTGGCTTTCAAGAGTTCCCTCAACTTGACTAACTATATGCATAACATGAGAATATTTTTCAATAACCATTAAGTCTTTAACTGTTACAGTCCCAACTTCACATACTCTCCCAAGATCATTTCTCCCAAGATCAATAAGCATTACATGTTCTGATAACTCTTTTGGATCTGCCAAAAGATCTTTCTCAAATTTCAGATCCTCTTCGGGATCTTTACCCCTTGGTCTTGTCCCCGCAATCGGTCTTAAGCTTGCAACAATCTTATTATTTTTACTTTTCTCTGCTTTAACCATAACTTCAGGACTAGATCCAATGAGATACCAAGATCCAAAATCAAAAAAAGCCATATAAGGAGAAGGATTAACCATTCTTAAACTTCTATACAAATCAAAGGGATCACTTTTAACTTCAGATTGAAATCTTTGACTAATAACTATCTGAAAGATATCACCTTTTCTTATATATTCTTTTGCAGAAACAACAGCATCCTCAAACTCACTTTTATTCCAATTACTTTTGATCTCAATATTCAAGTCTTTACTATTTTTCCATTGCAGAAACTCAGTTTCTTTAAGTGGATTTCTCATTAAATCTTGAATTTTATTAATTTTCGAAATAGTGTCTTTATAAATTTCCTCAATAGAAGAAGATTCAGTAGAGGATAAGTCAGCATAAACAACTGAAGTTATACATCTTTTTAATTGATCAAAGATTACAAGTTGATCAAAAAACATCCAAGAGCCATATGGAATCTCATTCTTATTTATCTTGTTAGTTGGAACACTTGGCTCTATATGATTAATTAGTTCATACCCCCAAGAACCATATAATTGTCCAACATATGGTAAATCATTGAGATCACAAGATTTATATTGTTCTGTCCAATTTTTGAGCAGATTAAAGGGATCTCCTTTATGGATTTCACTTTTCCCATCTCTCCAGTATTTACTTGTTTCATCACCATGACATATTGCTTCCCATAGAGGATTATTGGCAACGATACTCCATCTCCCTAAATTTTCTCCACCTTCAACAGATTCAAGAAATACTCCGTGTGTATTTTTATTTGATAATTTTAGCCATGTTGATAATGGAGTTTCTAAGTCTGCAGGCCAAGTTTGGGTAATAGGAATAAAGTTTTTTCCCTCTTCATATGAGCGGAAAAATCTATCTTTCAGAGAACTGATCATGCTAATAATGTCAGCCCAAATTATAGTTATATTTATGTTTTATATCAACTTTACGAAAGTTATTCAAAAGTTTTTTTTGTTGTAAATTTCAAACTAGCAGGATTTGGATTCTCACCTATCCTTCTAGGATTATGTCCAACTTTCTCTCTACCTTCATTCACTTTTTCAGGGAAAACACCATCTTTAGGATGTAGAAATTCAATATCTCCAGTAGGGAAAATCCTATAAATTTTAAAGTTTTCGATTCTTGGTTTTAGGCCTCTTAATTGTGTTCCAAGTGCAAGACATTGTTCTTTTCTGGCAAAATACATTATATTATCCCCCTCATGCATAACAGCAGCCCCACCAGTTGGCATTTCAAAAGCTTGTTCTTTTGTGCTACTCCAGGAAATTGCGTATTTTTCCTCAGTTTCCGCTGAATTTAATAATCCACCAGTACTTCCAATATGCTTGGGGAATTGACCAACTAATGTTTCTGTCATTCTAAAATTAAATTATTCATAATATGAAATTAGCATTCAAATTTTACAAATCTCCGTAATATAAAAAAGTTTCTACATTATTTAATAAATTTATACATGAAATTTTTACTCAATTATCATTTTCATCTGAAATTGGGAAAAATACTGTTAGTCCCGTATCTTTTCGTTCAGTAACATGACCACCAAGACTCTCCAATAATTTTTGAGTAGCAATTTGACTTAGTTGCAAACTTCCAGTTTGAGGATCCCAATTAAGAACAGGTCCAATATTTGAACCATTATCTTTAAACGTAAATTCTTTCTGGGTTGTTCCGAATCTATTCACTTTTAATTGCAATTTTAATCTCTGTCCAGCAGGCCTTAACTCTAAAACCAAACCACTTCCTTCTCTTAACCCCCTAGTATTTTTATCTATTAATCCTCTCAGCATTAATTCTAACTTTTCTGAATCACTTAAAATTTCCGGAAGATTTTTAGGAATATCAATTTTCAAAGTAATTCCACGATGATTTAATTGATTAGTCCAAAAAGGTAATAATTTTTTTAATATTTCACCTAAATTAATTCTGGCTAATTGATTTGAAGGAGAGACTTCATTACTTACAAGTTCCGCAGCATTAAAAATAAGACCAAATCTATCAATTTGTTCATTACATTCATTATCTATTTGTTTTAATCTATTTCTCATTGACTCATCCATATCATATTTTCTTAGAGTAGAACTTATTAGTGTCCTTATTGTCGCTAAGGGGGTTCTGACTTCATGAGAAATTGCCTGTAATAACTTTGCTTCTATTATTTGACCTGTCTTTTTATTATTAAAAGAATTTTGAACATTTACCTTTGGAATGACATTTGCCAACTTAATTGACAAACATTGCCAAAAATTATTTTTGAATTCATTATTTATAGTTAAATTGCCTAAGCAAGATATCTCGCCTCTAAAATCTAGAGCTTCCTCATAATTTTCTCTACACAATTTTGCATCGATTAATTCTATAGCAATTCTAAGACTTTCTTGATCACATCTCATAAGTAATATCCTCTTATCTTTTTCACCAGCAATTGTTAAGAGGCATTGAAATTTAGGAGTAATCACCACTAAAAATGGCTCATAACCATCTTTTGGATTTAAATTTAAGACTTTGTAATTACCAACAAAGTTATTATCTTGTTTGATATTTATAGACTGATCTGCGGGTAAAAAACCAGCATTATCATTTTGGAAATAAGGGAAACCTTTTGGCGACCATAACCAACCTTTTAACTTGGTGATATATTTCTTTTCAGTCAGGGCAGGTAAAGGGGAGGCAACCCAAATACCACCATCATGGAAATTATGTATAAGAAACTCTTTCTGAATAACTTCAAGAGATGCGTACCACATCCGCCTAGAAGTTTCATCATCTACAAACTTTGTTTCCAAACCTTGAAGAAGTAAATCCTGAATTTGTTTTATAGTTACGTGAGATTTCATTACTTTCTGAGTGATCTAGAACGATTTAAAGAAGATAATGATAAACCAATGCATATAAAGTTAATCAGTAAAGAAGTCCTACCATAACTCATAAAAGGGAGAGGAATACCAGTGACAGGACCTAAACCTATTGTCATAAATAAGTTAATAATTGTTTGAAATAAAAAAGTTGAAGCTATACCAATGACAATTAATGACTCAAAATTGGTTCTTGCGTTTTTTGAAATATTTATGAGTTGGCTTATTAAAATGAAAATTAAAAAAATTACCATTGCACATCCCAAAAAACCCAATTCTTCTCCTAAAGCACTAAATATAAAATCAGTATGTTGTTCAGGTATAAATTGCAGATTAGTTAATTTACCATTTAATAATCCAGTTCCAAGTAATCCCCCTGAGCCAATGGCTATTTTACTTTGTAATAAATGATAACCTCCATCTAAAGGATCTCTACTAGGGTCGAGAAATAAAATTAATCTATCCTTTTGATAATCTTTAAGTCCAAATTCCCAAATTATTGGTGTTAATCTTAAAATAAATAAATGAAACGAAATTGAGAACATTGTAAAAACAATTTTCTTTTTTGAAGATCTATAACCTAGGTAACCCATAAAAGGAATCCATATAAAAAGAATGTTCGGCAAAACATAATAAAATAGTGATGTGAGAATACAAAATACGAGAATAAGAATCCACTCCACTGGCATTTGAGACCAGTAGAGCATCGTGAGAGTCAAGACAATTAAAACTAATGAGGTTCCTAAGTCAGGTTGGAAGAAAATCAATAACCAAGGAACAACAACTATAAAGAAAGGTATTATTAAATTTTTTAATGAAGCTACAATTTTCCTATCTAACGCTAAAGCAAGGGTTAATATAGTGGTTAGCTTGGCAACTTCTGAAGGCTGAAAAGAAAAAATTCCAACACCAAGCCATCTTTGAGCCCCATAAACCGAAATACCAAAAAAATATATTAAAAGTAAACATACTAAGGAGGTAAAATACAAAGGAATCAAATATCTTCTTATTCTGTCTAGTGGAATATATGAAATAAAAATTGCCAAAAAATAACCTATTAAGCCTGTAAATAAATGATTTATATAATCTGTTTGAGGAAACTCTCTCTGTATACTTTTTATCAAGACACTAGAGATAATTACTAGTGATAAAGGAATAAGAAGTATAGGTGAAGAAAAAAGTTTGATATTTAAATTTAATTTTTTTTGAAAAAATCCCCTTTTCTTGAATAGAGAAATTCCGTTTAACATTTATAGTTAATCAATAAATTGTTTTTTAATTAATTGAGCTAATTCTTTAAATCTAATCGAACTTTCTTTATTTGGCTCACTTATTGTGATCGGAATACCCTTATTACTATCATTGACAAGAGATATTTCTATAGGTATTTGAGCAAGTAATGGTAATTTGTTCTCTTTTGCAAGGGTCTCACCACCACCATTACCAAAAATCTCGTATTTCTTTAAAGGCATATCTGGCGGAATAAAAAAAGACATATTTTCAATGACTCCTAATAAAGGAACTCCAAGTTGTTTAAACATTGCCAAACCTCTTCTAGAATCTTGTAAGGAAACTTGCTGGGGTGTTGTAACAACTAATGCGCCACTAATTGGAACAGATTGAGCTAATGATATTTGAACATCACCAGTGCCGGGAGGTAAATCAATGACTAAGAAATCAAGATTAGTCCATTCCACTTGATACAGAAATTGTCGTATTATGCTATTCAACATTGGACCTCTCCATATAACAGGTTGTCCCTCCTCTATCAAAAACCCCATTGAAACTAAGTAGATTCCGTACTTATTAATAGGTATTAATCTTTGATCATTACCAGTACCCTCTGTAACTCTTGGATTTTCTTCGGTAACGCCAAGCATTGATGGTGTATTGGGTCCATAGATATCTGCATCTAATAAACCAGTTTTTAAACCTAATTGCGCTAATGAACATGCAATATTCACTGCTACTGTGCTTTTTCCTACTCCTCCTTTTCCACTACTAATAGCAACAATATGTTTTATCCCTTTAATTTTTTGTAAATCAGGTAAATTACTTTCATCTTTAGTATCTGATTGAGAAATATTATTTTCTAATTCTATTTGAACATCATCAATGTCTTCAAAACTAAGCAAAATTTGTTTAGTCTCTTGTACAATTCTTTCTCTCTGTGAATTTGCAAAGGATGGTAATGCAAGTGTAATAATGCTTCTTGGTACAATAACTCTTACGTTTTTTATCCACCCCAATTCAATAAGGTTTTTCTTAGAGCCAGCATCAAGGATCTTTGATAAGGCTAAATTCGCATCACTGACTGAAGTCATCAAAGTTTCTGATTGTTTTTATTAGGTTATTCGACTCATGAAAAGATTAAGAACTATGTCGAACTATCAAATAATAGGGAATTACCCACCCTTAAGGGAAATTATAAAGGCAAACTTATAATTATCCATCAATTTACTTATCCTATATTTAAGTGAAATACATGTTTAAGAAACCGCCCACCGATTCTAGAGAAAAAACTAAAAATCTCTTACTTAATTTACAGGACAAAATTTGTGAAGGTCTTGAAAATTCAGATGGCAAAGGGAAATTTCTTGAAGAATCATGGGAAAGAGAAGAAGGAGGTGGAGGAAGATCAAGAGTATTAAAGGATGGTGCTATTTTTGAACAAGCAGGGGTCAATTTCTCTGAGGTCCAAGGCAAAGAGCTACCTCAATCTATCATTTCTCAAAGGCCAGAAGCTAAAGGGCATGAATGGTTTGCTACTGGTACTTCAATAGTACTGCACCCTAAAAATCCATATGTTCCAACGGTTCATTTGAATTATCGTTACTTCGAAGCTGGACCAGTTTGGTGGTTTGGAGGAGGCGCAGACCTCACTCCTTATTATCCTTATCTGGCAGATGTGAGGCATTTCCATAACGAACATAAAAAAGCATGCGAAAAAGTTGATAAAAATATCTATAAGGTTTTTAAACCATGGTGTGATGAATATTTTTTTTTAAAGCACAGAAATGAATCAAGAGGTATAGGAGGTATTTTTTATGATTATCAAGATGGTTTTGGCAGTGTTTATAAGGGAAATAAGAAAAATGGTAAAGCTTCGCAAGCATCACAAAATATTGGCAAAACAAATTTAAATTGGGATGATTTATTTTCTCTAGCAGAAAACTGCGGCTCAGCATTTCTCTCTGCTTATCAACCAATTATAGAAAAAAGAGTGGGCAAAACATTTACAACTGCAGAAAGGGAATTCCAACTTTATAGAAGAGGTAGATATGTAGAATTTAATTTAGTTTGGGATAGAGGAACAATTTTTGGACTACAAACCAATGGAAGAACTGAATCTATACTCATGTCATTACCACCATTAGCCAGATGGGAATATGGATATGAAGCAAAAAAAGACACAAGAGAATACTTTCTCACTTCAATTTTCACAAAACCACAAGATTGGGAAAACGATAAAAAACTAGAACTATTCTGCTTAGAAAATAATATTTTTGATTAAAGGTATCAAACTTTTGAGCCATATAGTTTTAAATAGGAGTTTTGAACAATGAACCATCACTCTTCAACTGAAGTTTCTCACCTAATTCATTTTCAAGAGATATTAGTTCATCTCTATGAGCTCTTAATCTCATAAAAGTATTTTTGTTATCATCTTTTTCGATTAATCGTAATTCAAACTTTTCTTCTCTAGCTGATTTTTTAAAATAAATTATCCCGGAAGTTGGACCTCCAATTAAACCCAAAAGAATTGGCCACCAACCTAAAAATGGATAAATTTGTATAATTACTAACCCCAAAGAACAAGATCCAAAAAAACCGAGGATACCTAAAAAAATTGCTAAGAATTTACTTGAAACTACTTGTCCTTTAAATATTAAAATTTTTTTATCTGAATTGCCACCACTCTGTTTCCAGCCTCTTAAATTAAGCCATTCGCATAAATCATTTAGAACTTTTAAAGATTTTTGTGAAGATGAAATTTCAACAACTGTTGTTCTATCTTTACTTGAAGCCCTCAGAAAGAAAAACAAACCAATTGCTAAAAGAATTGTTAGTAATAAAGTAGAGTTTAATGAATAAGACATTTATTTTAATTTCTATAGAAAGTCATTAATAAAAATCTAATTTTAATATGATGAAATTTTTTCAGTTTTTTTTATTAAGAAACATATTAACAAAAGTAAGAAATACTTTAAAAGAAAAGTTTCAAAAATAATGTAAAATTAAATCCACATCAAAATAACTATGGAAAATAGAAATGAAAATATAAATTTTTTTCATAATGATATAAATAAGAATTTATTTAATCTTTATAAAAATTCTTCTTTTCTTGCTGTTGATACCGAAGCAATGGGATTAGTTCATGGCAGAGATAGATTATGTCTCATACAAATTTGTAATGAATTAAATGTAACTAGTTGTATAAAAATTGAACTTAAAACCTCCTCATCTCCCCATATAAAAAAATTATTCGAAGATGAGAGCATAACTAAAATTTTTCACTATGCAAGATTCGATGTGGCAGCATTAAAATGTAATCTTGGTATAAATACGAAAAATATTTTTTGTACTAAAATTGCTAGTAAATTGGCTAGAACATATACAAATAAACATGGATTGAAAGACTTAATAAATGAATTATTGGGAATAGAATTAGACAAAAGTTCTCAGAGCAGTGATTGGG
Source organism: Prochlorococcus sp. AG-449-P16 (assembly GCA_003212175.1). GTDB lineage: Bacteria > Cyanobacteriota > Cyanobacteriia > PCC-6307 > Cyanobiaceae > Prochlorococcus_A. The sequence goes on along the minus strand of QCQN01000001.1, from coordinate 75,541 downwards.
GCAGCAATGATAATTTAACAACAAAGCAACTAGATTATGCAGCGAATGATGTGAGGTATTTAATTAAGGCGATGAATGAATTAGAAAAAATTTTAAAAAGGGAAGGTAGATATGAATTAGCTCAAAAATGTTTTAATACAATTCCAATACATTCTGATTTAGATATTTTGAGATTTTCAAATATTTTTGAGCATTAATGGAATTAATCTTCTGTCAAGAAATTATCTTCATCTTCCAAAGTCTCCATAAGCTTATCCAGTATTTTTGAAGAACTAAGCCTCTTAGAAGCATCTTTTTCACAAATATTTAAGAGATCTTTGGCAACTTCTCTTTTTTCTTCAATAGTTTTAGAGCCTTTTTTTGCAATTTGAATTTCAACTTTTTTCTTAGCCGAAGATAAGCTTATACTCATTAGCTTAGCGATCTCAGCGCATATTTTAAGGTATTGCTTATCATTAATCGGATACATAAATACTTAAACTTTAACCACATCCTCTAAGATAACAAATTGTGGTTTATGCATTCCACAATTTTTTTGCTTGCCCCATTAACTCCCATTCTTTTTTTACCAATCTTCGCTTGATTTATTCTGCAATTTTTTTCTTTCAAAAGTAAACTCAAACGATTTAAGAGGATTTTCTTATTTCTGCAAACTAAAACACTCCCTCCTAATAGTCTAGATTGCCTTTTTGCAAACGATTTTGTGAACTGCGGACCCGAGCCTGGAAGAGAAAGAGAAGGGATCCCGAGTCCAGCTATTTGTTCCGTAGCTGTTCCTGCATTGGAAAGTCCAACATCTGCCATGTTTGCCCAACAATCAAATTTACCCTTTCCAATCAATATATATTTTTCATTATTTTTCCATATTGAATCTTCCTCAATCATAAAATTAACCTTACTCTGTTTTAAAAAACCATATTTAGTCAAAATACTTTGAATCTTAATTTCATTAGCATTGAAACTCAAAGGCAAGAGAATAATAGAATCTTTTTCCAAATTTATATTTATCAAACAGTCTAAAAAATTATCAAGATTATTGAATGCTTCAGGAAATCTACTTCCAATTAATAAGATTATTCTGTGAAAATTAATAATATTAAAAATATTTTTATTTTTGTCTTGAACAAAGTCCATCATTGGATTACCAAAATATTGTGCATTAATTTTTTTTCTAATCAAATTTCTAGCTGTTATTTCGTCCCGCATTATCAAAGTTTTACATCTTGAAGATCTCATGAGCAAAATTTCCCAAGGATCCCATTCTGAGCCTTTTAACTTGTGATAAAGATCACTTAAAGACCATTCTGGTCCACTACTCCAAGTGTAATCACTTTTAGGAGTCCCAATAAAACTAAATTCACATTCTGAACTCCAAGCAAAAAATAAGGGTAACAAATCACCGACCGCTAAAATTTTGTAATTATATTTTGATTTTTGTCTTACAATTAAGAAATTTTTAAAGGTGTCTATTAAAAATCCTGCAAACAAATCAAGCAAAAATCCTTTAAAACTTTGGTTACTAAAACCTCCGCTAGGGAGCTCTTTTAAAAAACCAATTTTACTAAACTTATTTGAATTCAAACAATTAAATACTTCACCATTACCAACAAGAGGTAGAACCTCTATATTTATCTTTCTATTTTCTTTTAATAAACGCTTAATTATCTCTAATGCAATTACATCCTCTCCATGCCCATTACTTACAATTAATAGAGAATAAGTCTTATTACTGGTAGTATCATTAAGGGGTTCTTTTGAATCTTCCTCGGCGGCATGGCCAAGTGGTAAGGCAGAGGATTGCAAATCCTTTATCCCCAGTTCGAATCTGGGTGCCGCCTTCTTTATTCGGTTTACAAAATTAACCATAATCCATCCCAAAACTTTAAGTTTTGAGAATCTTTTCTTAAATTTCAAGGTAATTTCTGCAATAAGTTAGTGGCAAGTGCATCGACCATTGAAGTTACTTTCAATATTATCCCAGTTTTCAACTAACAACTATTATCTAAAGAATTCAGAAATTGTTCTAAAAATAAATATATAAATTAAACAACTATATTCCCCTTACAAATTAAATAATAAGTGACGGTCTTTAAGTTTTATCATCCAAAAATAGTTTTAATTTTTTTTATTAGTATATTCTTATCAAATAGTTAAATGAGTAGTAGATAAATTAGTTATCTTAAAAAAGAAAGTAGGTTAAAATAAAATTTCTCAAATATTTACCCGTTTAGAATTTAAATGGCACCTAATATATCTGCGAAGTTAAATACCAGTTATTTTAGTAATCATTATCTGCTACACACATACCCAAACAACGAATTCCATTTGAAGCAGTTCTTTTGCAATGATTACACAAAACAATGTCATCATTTAAAGAACGGTTAGTATCTGCTTTATTAAAAGATTTGGAATTTGTTAACCCTTTTTTTGAATCACAAATTTCCATTATTGGAATCATTTACTGAATCGATACTAACAACTAAAGAAGAATTACCGCTAGAAGATGGCAAGTCCATAATTTTCACAGTCTCTTTAGGTGGATCAATAATTTGATTTTCTTTACTTGTCTCATCTACAGCGCATGCTTCAAGGGCTTCTCTAAGAAGCGAATCAAAAGTTGCGCCTGGTAAACGATGCCTAGCGACTTCAAGAAAAGTTCTTGGTAATGATTCTGAAGCAGCGTCTCTTAAAGCAGGATTATTTTTCCTATGTTCTTGCTCTTCTTCTATTGATTTTATAAATCTAAGAGTAACATCTCTTTTTGTACCAGCTTTGATTAAAGTATCATTTTCAGGATTATTGCTAATTGAATCATTTTCAAGATCATTAAGCCTTTTTTCCAAACTATTTAAAACTTCATTAGCTTCTTTGCTTATATGTGCTAATTGACCATCAGATAAATTTGGCAAATCAGCGACAAAAACTTTTCCATGATCTCTTAATGTAAGAAAAGTAGGCCTTGGTCCTTGATTTTGACGACCATTAAAATCTGAATTATTTCCTAATGGTCTTTTAGGAGGTGTTGGACCTGCTGAACTACGTCTACGTGTAATTCTTTGATTATTTTCAAAGGGCATTGAATAAAAATTAAATCTAAATACTTAAATTTCCGATATAACTCGGCTGTAGTTTTATTATATTACACCTAGCATTTTCATTTGTGAATAAAACAAACGTTTAAATTCTATAAAATTATGGAATCATTTATTTAAGTCAAAATCTCAGGCAGAAATTTGTTTATGGTTGAATCATCTTTTTTGACTACCTTACCAATTACCCAACTATCTACACCATTGGTATCGCAGATATTTAGTATTGCGTTTTTAAATTGTTTGTCAATTATCAAACAAAAACCAACTCCAAGATTAAAAGTATTCCAAAAATCTTTTTCAGGAATCATACCAACTTCTTTTAAGAAATTGAATAAAGTAGGGATATTCCATGACTGTACATCTATATAAGGAATAAAATCAGCAGGGATACATCTGGGAAGATTTTCAGGAATTCCCCCCCCTGTAATATGAGACATAGCCTTAATTTCTATATCCTCAGATAGGATTTGTCTAATTAAATTATTATAAATTTTAGTAGGCCTTAACACCTCAGCATAGAAATTCATGTGATTAATTTCTTCAAATTTTTGATCTATTTGATTATTATCTTGAATTATTTTCCTAACCAAGCTAAATCCATTACTATGTATTCCATCACTTTTTAATGCAATTATTAAATCATTTTCAGATATTTCTTTACCATTAATTATTTTTTCTTCATCTACTATACCTACGCAAAATCCAGCTAAGTCATACTTATTTTTTGAATAAAATCCAGGCATTTCTGCAGTTTCTCCCCCAAGCAAAGAACATTTATTATCTCCACATGCATGAGATATACCTTTTACAACTTCCAATAATTTTTTTTTGTCCAGTTTACCGGTAGCAATATAGTCAAGAAAAAATAGAGGCTTTGCACCACTTGTAATAATATCGTTCATACACATAGCGACCAAATCAATACCAACCTCAAAATGAAAGCCTTTACTTTGGGCTAATTCTAATTTTGTTCCTACTCCATCAGTTCCAGAAACTAATATAGGTTTTTTATAGCCATTTAGAGGAATTCTAAATAAACCTCCAAATCCTCCAATTCCCTCAATCACATCTGATGTATGGGTACCTTCAACTGCCTCTTTTATTTCAGAAACAAATTCTCGTCCAGCCTTTATATCAACGCCTGATGTTTTGTAATCCATAAAATAAGAATGATAGACTTGCCCTATATAGATATTCCTCCGAAGATTGCTTTTGTCCAGTAATTATTTATCAAAAAGATTTATTTTTTAAAACATCGTGCAGAAAATTATAAAATCACTTGAAGAACTTGAGAATTGGAGAAGCAATCTAAAAAGTGATATAAACTTCATTCCAACAATGGGTAATCTTCATAATGGACATATAAAACTAATATCAACGGCAAAAAAAGACAACTTCAATATTAATTTAGTAAGTATTTTCATTAATCCTCTTCAATTTGACAACAAGTCAGATCTAGTGAATTATCCTAAAACAATTGAAAATGATCTTAAAAGCTCCTTTTCAAATGGTGCAGATGCAATCTTCATCCCAAGCACTGAAGATATATATCCACCTAATAATAAAAATATTACATTCATTAAAGCATCCGTAGAATTGTCTTCGGCATTATGTGGCTTAAATCGAATTGGACATTTTGATGGAGTTTGTACTGTAGTTTACAGATTACTTAACCTTATCAAGCCAAAAAATCTTTATTTAGGTGAAAAAGATTGGCAACAACTATTAATATTAAAAAATCTTGTCACAACAAAAAAATTTAATATAGCCATTAAATCTATCCCTACTGTAAGAGATTCTGATGGGATTCCTTTAAGTTCTCGTAATATACATCTTTCAAAAAGTGAAAGGAAATTAATGCGATTTTTTTCAAATGAATTGTTAATAGCGAAAAAAATCTTTAAACAGGAAGAAAAGATCAACATAAAAAAAATAATTAAGAAGTTATCAGCAGAAAAAATTTCAGTTGAATATTTAGAACATTTACATCCTTATACCCTCCAACACGCAGGTGTTGAAGATAATATCTCAATACTGGCTGGTGCGATAAGATGTGGAGAGACAAGATTGATTGATCACGTTTTTCTAATGAAAAGAAGCCCAATTATTGCAATTGATGGTCCTGCAGGTTCAGGTAAAAGTACTGTTACAAAGTTAATAGCAAAAAAACTTAAACTTCTTTATTTAGATACTGGAGCAATGTATAGAGCATTAAGTTGGCTTTTAATAAAAGAAAATATTGATTATGAAAATGAAAAAAAATTGCAGAATACTCTTAAAAATGTATCTATTGTCTTTAAATCGAATACGAATTCAAATCAGGATGTTTTTATAAATAATTACTGCGTTACTGAAGAAATTCGTTCGCAAGAGATTAGTTCCATAGTTTCTCAAATTTCCTCCATTAAAGAAGTAAGACAATTCTTAGTTGAAGAACAAAGAAAAATCGGGAAATCAGGTGGACTTGTTGCTGAAGGGAGAGATATAGGAACTACTGTTTTTCCTGATGCAGAACTGAAAATTTTTTTAACTGCAAGCATTGATGAAAGAGCAAAAAGAAGAAAGTCTGACACGAAAAGTAAAGACTCACGAGAAATAGACCTCATCAAATTAAAGGAGCTCATAAAGAAAAGAGATCTTGAAGATTCTAATAGAGAAATTTCACCTCTTATAAAAGCTCATGGCGCAATAGAAATAATCACGGATGGATATTCAATTAATGAGGTAGTAGATAAAATTATTAATCTATACAATAACAATGTTCCTAAAGAGATTCAGATCCAATAAATTTAAGAAATACTATCCAAAAAGCCACTCACAGAGTCTTCTAAAATATCTAGAACATTATCAAATCCCTCATCACCTCCAAAATATGGGTCAGGTACTTCTTGATTATTAAAAACTGATCTAAAATTTTGTATTTTTTTTATAGATGCAAAATCAGTTGAAGATGTTCTATTTTTAAGATCTTTTATGTTTCTAAAATTTGAATCGTCCATCGCAATAATATAATTAAAATCCTCAAAATCATTGCTAGTAATTTGACGAGCCCTACTTAAGATATTAATATCTCTTCTTTCAGCAGCAATTCTCATTCTAGAATCAGCTTTTTTTCCTATATGCCAACTGCCAGTCCCGGCTGAGTCTACAATAAAACCATCTTTTAATCCTCTCTTTTCAAGTAAATTTATAAAAATAGCTTCAGCAGCTGGAGACCTACAAATGTTTCCCAAACATACAAAAAGCACAGAGATTTTTTTCATATGATTTCAAATTCCTAAAATTATAAGATGTTTAAGTAGCAAATAAAACTTCTTTAATTAATGATTCAGTAAATTCCTTACCAAATAAACTTGATAACATTGGCCTTGCGGGATCTTTCTCTCTTCTGTATTTCAAATAATTATTTTGACCATTGATTAATTCTTTTTGGAGATCTAGACTAGCTTTCTGACTTTCAAAAAGAATTTTTAAATACAATGAAAAATATTCAGTGAATGAATTATAAAGCTGATTTGCAATTAAAATATCACTACTTTCTTCTTTTGGTAGTTTTGACCATATTAAACCTGGAGAAAAAAATCTAGCTACATCTGAAGACATTGTTTCAGCTAATGGGAGAGATGAATGACAACGGGTTTTAAGTTTTAGAAGTTGTTCTAATAATTTATTACTATATTGCTTTTCTATTTTTAATGACGGTTGGAAATCTAAGACTAATAAATGACTATTGGGTAGAGAAACAAAATCCACTCCAAAAAATGGAACATTATAAATAGTATTAGGAATAACTAAAAAATTTAAAACAGAATAATTTGGACTATTTATACACACCGCTCTTGCAAATTGAATTCTTTTTTTATGAGTTACTCCCCAAGTTGAAAGATTCACATTTTTTTTTGATTTTTTTGAACCATAAATTGAATTTTTGTAAGAGTATTCAGAGGGTATAATTTTTTCTGAACAGTTGCATTCATATAAATTATTAATTAAATATTTTAGAAAATTATGCCATTTCCATTCTGGTCTATAAAAAATAGTATCCTTTATTAACATTCAATAAATTATTTCATTATTCAATGTAAAAAGAAAATTATTAATAAATTTTTTTGTCCATTCTTCTCCAAAAAAAGATTTAAACAACCTATCTGCAGGATCTTTTTCAAAACTATACTTGTCATACTTAATTTGATTAATCCTTATTTGTTCTGCATTTAAAAATTTATTCACGGGATTCAATTTGCAAATTTTCAAATAATTATTAACAAATAAATGGAATATATTGTTTAAATCTCTATCAAGATTTAATTTATTGCCTCTACATATAATTACCCATGGGGAGAAATACTTTTTTGAATCGTAGATATTCTTCATTTTATTATTATCAAATGCAGAAAATTTTTTCTTAATAATACCTAAACTTGAACAATATTTTTTGAGATACTCGCTTTCCTGGATTAAGGGCTGATAATCTAGTATTGCTAGTAACTTTTGAGAAGTTCCAAACCATAAAATATCAGCTCCAAGGATAGGCAATTCGCTTTCAAAATTTGGATATGCGACCGTATTAAACACTTGCAGTTTTTTTCCACCGTCTAATCTAGTTATCCTCCACTTTCTATATTCTGGAGATGAAAATAGCCAATTTTTAATAACATATTTTGAATCTTTATTGTAATGTTCTTTAAATTCCCGAGATATTCGGACTTCATGACCATTTAATTCATCAATATTTGTTTTTACGAAATCAACTAATGAATCAAGCATAAAAACTAAATCTCAGTACTTCCCTTCCTAACTTTTTTTGTAATGTAATTAAATACAATCTTGCCTAAAACAGAAATCAAGTTTCCCTCAAGCTCCTTAAACATTTTCATATTGTAAGTGAAAGCTTGATTCGCCTCATCAATAATTTGATCAGCAGTCTTTTGATTTATTGGAAGTTGATTCAAAGTAAGGGAATATTCTTCCTTGAATTTCTTTTCGTCAGTAATTAATTCAAATTCATAAAAATTTAAACCATTATTTCCCTGCAAATTAAGTGCTTTTTTAGCGATCTTTTTCAAAATTTGTCCGCCAGATAAATCTCCTATATAGCGTGTATAGTGGTGACCAACCAATAACTCTGGTGAATTTTTTGCTACCTCGCGGATTCTTTCAACATATTCTTTTGCTGATTGAGAAATATTAATTTCATTTTTCCAATTATCACCAAAATAAAATTTAAGATCATTTTCAAGAGTTTCTTTTCTGAATAATGATTTAAAACCAATAGGTTTTATTACAGGATGATCTTCATGGACCAATCTCTCTATTTCATCTTCCATTGCATCATAAACAAAATATAAATCGCTAATTAATTTTCTATAAGATTTTTTTTCAACAACTCCTTTTAAAAAACAAGCAATAAAGCCTGTATTCTCTGCCATGGTATGGGATTTTTTTGTCCCTTCTCTTAATTGTCCTGCAAGAGCAACTGCCATCTATTTTGAATTAATTTTGTATTTATGTTTAATCTACAAGGAAAATACATAAAACAGCTAATTTTTGTTACTAGGAGATGTTGTAGAGAATAACTTATAAAGTTCTTTACAAACCAAAAAAAGATTATCTTTCTGTTGCTTTTGAGGTAAATGAGTACCTGTCATTTCCCACTCTCCTACAGTAGCTACTCTCCACCTCTCGGATGGTACAATCATCCCTCGCATTATTATTCCTAACAATTTAGGGACTCTATTATTTTTATCATTTTCAATTCTCAATTGTAAAAGTATTGCTCTACATTCAATAAGAGGACTCCAACCTGGAAAATGGAAGGCAAAATCTATAGTATCCTTCATAGATTCATTATTTGAATTTTCCCAGGGACTAAAATTTACACTTGCATCTGGAAAATATTTTCTAAACAAAGCTGCAGTAGAAGCAATTTTATTAGCTATTTCAACATTACGTACGTTTGAACTTGCATTCATAAATAGCTAAGTGTTTTTTTTGAAAATGACATAATTTTCTTTAACTTGCTTATTAACTACTTTTTCTTTTAATAAAGATGTTGAAATGCTGATCAATAAAGTATTCTCTATTCACAATTGAATAATAAATTTCTAGCTTTTAAAGAAAAAAACTCATTGCAAATTACAATACATAGAACCTTACTGAGTTATCTTTTTTATTAATTAAATACTATGCCAAAATTTGAAAAATTAAATTTACCTAATGAAGGAGAAATAATAACTTTTAATCAAGGCAAGCCGAATGTTCCTAATAATCCAATTGTCCCATTTATTAGGGGCGATGGAACTGGAGTTGATATATGGCCAGCAACTCAAATAGTTCTTGATGCAGCGGTTAAACAAAGCTATGGAGATGAAAGAAAAATTAATTGGTTTAAAGTCTATGCAGGAGATGAAGCTTGTGAACTATATGGTACATATAATTATCTCCCTCAGGATACTATTGAAGCAATTAAACACTTTGGTGTAGCCATCAAAGGTCCTTTAACGACTCCCATCGGTGGAGGTATTAGATCTCTTAATGTTGCTTTAAGACAGATCTTTGATTTATATAGCTGTGTTAGACCATGCAAATATTATTCAGGAACTCCAAGCCCCCATAAAAATCCTCAAAATTTAGACGTTATTGTTTATCGAGAAAATACAGAGGACATATATATGGGAATCGAATGGGAAGCCGAGGATAATAATTGTCTTGAATTAATTAATCACTTAAATAAAGTTGTTATACCTAATAGTAAAAATTTAAAAAATAGGTCAATTCCAAAGGGATCTGGAATTGGAATAAAACCAGTTAGTAAATTGGGAAGCCAAAGGCATATTAGAAAAGCAATAGAGCATGCAAAAAGATTATCAGGAGATAAACGGCATGTAACTCTTGTACATAAAGGTAATATCATGAAATATACCGAAGGTGCCTTTAGAGATTGGGGATATGAATTAGCAGTCAATGAATTTCGTAAAGACTGCATAACAGAAAGAGAAAGCTGGATTTTAGACAATATTCAGAAAAATCCAGAACTTACAATTGAAAATAATGCAAGAAAAATAGAACCAGGTTTTGACAAGCTTACGAATAATAAAAAAGCATTTATCTGCGAAGAGATTAAAGAAGTTGTTGCCTCAATATCTCATTCTCATGGAGATGGTAAATGGCAAGAACTTATTCTTGTTGATGATCGGATTGCTGATAGTATTTTTCAACAAATTCAAACTAGACCTCAAGAATATTCAATTCTTGCAACATTAAATCTTAATGGTGACTATGTTTCTGACGCGGCTGCAGCAATAGTTGGCGGCTTAGGTATGGCTCCTGGTGCAAATATTGGTGATAATGCGGCAATTTTTGAAGCAACGCATGGGACTGCCCCAAAACATGCAGGCTTGAATAAAATTAATCCAGGTTCAGTCATTCTTAGTGGTGTAATGATGCTTGAATATTTTGGGTGGGATGAAGCCGCTAATTTAATTACTAAAGGCCTGAGTAAGGCAATAGAGCAAAAAAAAGTCACCTATGATTTAGCACGTTTAATGGAACCTAAAGTAGAGCCATTATCCTGCAGTAGTTTTGCTGAAGAAATTATCTCAAATTTCTAATTTTAAAAATTATTTTTATTTTCCATAACTTTCCATATTTCTACTAAAGAATCTTTATTACCAATGTTTCCAGGATGGGTAATGATTGGAAGCTTTTCATCATTTTTTAGGTTATGAGTCACTACAGAAATGCCTGTTAAAATTTGTCCTTCTAGGTAAACGTAATCCGCATTAAGTCCTTTGCTAAGAATCACATTTGTTGTTATTCCACCTTTTGAAATCAAATACCCTATTTCATATTTTAAATTTGCAACCAATTCAGCAATAAAAAGAGCCAGTAAATTATAAAAATTCAATTGTTCGGAATTATCTAGGGACATAAAATTTCTTGAAGTAAACAGTACAGGAGATTTTCCTTTCTCAAAAGAAAAGCGAATTTCTCTCAAATATTTATTTTTAAATAAATTCCTTTGCCTATGATAATTCCCTGATGAAATAATTCTAAAGAATTCAAAAACATCTAATTCAATAGAGTCGCAATTACTTATCTCTAAAAGATTTTTTAATTGCAATGTTGAAAGTTCAACATATGATCCAACAATTACCAATCCAGGAAGAAATTTTTTTTCTTTATTTTTTATTCTTAAATTAGAAAAAAATATCCCATCATGAGAATTGCTTTTTTTCTCAGTAATTGAACTTATAAAACTTGCGGCAGTTCGAAAAAGGAATTTTTTTTGTTTAGTTAATTTTTTTATTATTAAAGAAAATTTATTGAGTTGAGAATAATTTTCTACATCTACAATTACATGTTTATTATTCTTCAAACTCTTTAGTTTTTTAAAAACGATATTATTTTCTTCATCATCAAGAATTTCAAGATCTGCCAATACAAGATTTTGAATATCATCTAATTTTATTTGTGATTTACTCTTTTGAAATAAAAGATTCTTGACAATACTTGTCTCGTATCCAAAAATTTTATCTTTCGCAAAAATTGTCTTATGAATAAGTTTTTTATCAACAAAGTGTGACCCATTAATTGTTAATCTTTTACCTTCTATAAAAGCTGGGATATGAAAAGTAGCATCAAAAGGACCTAAACAACTATTTAAAGCATTAGGCTCTAAAAAGTTATGTCCTCGAAGAGTAGAATCTCCTCTACTTATAAAAATAATTTCTTGTGCATATGCTTTAGAAGCTAAAACAGTCTTAAGATTTTTACAAATTTCTTTTATTGTGAATTTCGCATCATTTTCCGAAAGTGACCTGGTATTAGCCAAAATAAAAAATAAATTAGATTCGGATTCAAAACCTTTAACTAAAGTTGAATAATCCCACTTAAGAAGTAATAAGCAGTCATGAACTGTCTGAGAACCTGTTGGATCATCATCTATAACAACAAATTTCATAAATATTCCATCATCACTCAAGAGATTTTACTTTTATAGAAGCATCAAACTTATGACTATCATTTGGAGGGATAATAATCTTTCTAAATCCATCAACAAAAGAATTTCTGGGACTAGTCCAAGGTTCAAGACATATCATTTTTCTATTAGGTTCACTCCAAATAACACCTAGATCAAAAGGAAATGGATGATTTAAAGTGATCTGTCTTTTAAAGACTCTATCTATAAAAGAACTTTTACCTGAAGAATACATAAGTAAATCAACCCCTAAATTAATATTTTTTAATTCATCTAAAGTATTACTTAGAAGATTTCTCTTTTGATTCTGACAATTTACTGGATAATCAATAAAATCTAAATTTTTGAAATCTGAAACATTAAAATATGGATGTAATCCGAAATTTATAGGCATTGCGATATCTGTCTTGTTTTGAATAGTAATTTTAAATTCTAAAAAGTTAATCATTAAGAAAACCTCTATTCTTAACTCGAAATCAAATGGATAATATTTTTTTGTTATTTGAGATTCATTTAAAAATAAAGATAAAGATTTGTCATTTTCATTAAAATAATATTTCCATTGCAAATCCCTTGCAAAACCATGTTGCATTAACTGCAAATAATCTTTTCCAAATACTGAACTAGAGTTTTCGAGATTTCCACAAATTGGAAACAAGATTGGAATACCTCCCCTTATACTTTTTGTCTTATCCATAAATCTTTTTTCATCAAAATAAAGAATCTCTTTACCATCGGCGACCCAATCTGTGATGATACCTCCTCTTTCAGGACAAAATTTAATATAGTTATTTTCATCTAATTGAAAGACAAGAATGTCTTGATCTCTATTAAAGAATTTAATATGCACAATATGTTACTTAAAGAGAATCAACCCAATCCAAAATATGCTGATTAACTAATTCAGGTATTTCATCATGAGGACAATGACCAGCATCGAGAATGATTTCTTTTGTATTCTTTGGTGTAAATTTTTTATATAGATTTCTTTTTTTTGGAGTATTCATCCAAGGATCTTTACCTCCCCAGAGCAGTAGTAATGGTGAATCAAGTTTTGCAAATAACTTATCCAAGGGCAATCCCTGAGGACCTGAGGGGTTAAATACACTTCTAAAAACATTAAATGCACCATAATCTAGAGAAGGTTTTCTTATTGACTCTACTAAAAATTCATCAACATTCTTCTTATCAACATAAACTTGATTCAAAGTTTTTTTTATATTTTTTGGATTTCTCATATTCTCAAAAATCAAACGTTGAAGAACAACATTTTTTAAAAATATACCAGCAACTGTTTCAATTGAAGTTTGAATCATATTTTTCTTAGTAGTTTTTTCTTCACTAAAATATCCTGCAGCATTAAGTAATATCACTCCTGCATTTAGTTCATTTAATTCTGAACCTGCTGCTAATGCTGCATAACCACCTAATGAATTCCCAACTACAATGGTAGGCTTTTTTATTTTCTCTTTTATATAAGCTACAACCTGATCTTTCCATAAAGATCCTGAGTATTCAACATCTTGAGGCTTAGGACTCTTTCCAAAACCGAGTAAATCCATAGCATGAACTTCGTATTTATCACTCAAAATAGGTATATTGAATCTCCAATGATCAGTAGAGGCACCGAAACCATGAATTAGTAAAATTGCACATTCTTTTGATGTCTGCCTAGGTTTAGCAGAAATAGTATGTATTGGGTAATTTAAAAAATTCCAGTCATAATTTACATCACTATCTATCAGAGCTGATTTTTCCATAATTATTGAAAATCTATTTTAAAAGATTCTAATAAACTTATTTCCTAAAGAAGACCAACAGGATCAGCAGCAACATCATCTGAAATTTTATTGCCATCATTAGGGGGCTTATCTTTTAAAACAATTCTCAATAGAACAGGGGCAAGAAATGTGGTTCCAATAACCATCAATAAAATAGCCGCTTCAAGAGAAGGAGTTAACAACTTAGCGCTTGTTCCAAGGCCAAGAAAAATTAAACCTACCTCTCCTCTAGGCATCATACCCAAACCTACAACTAATCTATTTGTAGGTTTATCACTTGAAAATACCCATCCGGCTGCAATTTTTCCGATAATTGCAACAACTAATAAAAATCCTGCGACTACAAGAGCTGATCTACTTGTTGGATCAAGTGGATTGATAACTGAAAGATCCATACCGGCTCCCACTAATACAAAGAAAATAGTTGCGAACAACGATACTAAAGGTAAAACGGATTGTTGAATTGCATGATTATTTTTAGAACTACTAAGGATCAATCCAGCTGCAAAAGCACCTAGAGCTGCTTCTAATCCAATTGCTGTAGCAACAAAACAACATAATACAAGTATTACAAAAGAGGCTACCACTACAGCTCCAGGAGCTTTTAGTCGATCTAGAAGCCAATCAAAACCTGGGGCTGCTGTTCGACTTAATGCGATAGCTGCAATAACAAACACTACAGCTGCTGCAACTAATTTAACTATAGGAGCAATTTCTAAAGAACCTCCTGCAGCAAGAGCTACAACAACTGCAAGAATAACAATCCCTAAAATATCATCGAGAACTGCTGCACCAATAACAATCTGTCCTTCTCTAGTTTTCAAATATCCTAATTCTCCGAAAACACTTGCTGTAATCCCTATACTTGTTGCTGTCATAGATGCTCCAGCAAAAACTGCTGGAATAAGATCTACTTGGAAAATAAACATTAATCCGAGAGTTCCAAAGGCAAACGGTAAAATGACCCCAGCCATCGCAACAGTAAAAGCCTGCGCACCGACAGCCACTAATTCCTCTAACTCACTTTCTAAGCCTGTTAAAAATAAAAGTGCGTATAACCCAAGTGTTGCTACAGCTTGGAGGGATGGGAAACTTTCGAAATAAACATCAGGTACAGCTTCTGGAGGAATTGAGGCTAATGAACTAATAACATTTACAAGTCCTTCATTTAGTTCGGTTCCTGCTGATGGCGGTATCAACAAGTGGAATCCTGATGCTCCAATAACAACTCCTGCAAGAAGTTCGCCTACAATCGTTGGTAAACTAAGCCTTACTAGTACTTCTGCTAATGCTCTTGCTGCTAAAAATATCAATAGAAATCTTATAACTCCTATCAACGTTTCAGCAACTTCTAAATCATGTGCACTTAATTCAGCAAGTAAAGAATACATTTAAAATGCGAGAAAAAATAAACTACATAATTGGAAGATAGTTTATTAAGGGCCCACTTTAAGAAATATGTAAAAAAAAAGCAAAAATACTCAACAAGTGTGGATCTGAAGTTACAACAAAGAATTTTTTCGAAAAATAGCTATTGTCATATATATGACATCTTCAATGAACTCCAACGAACCATTTGATCTTAAACTGCCTACCCCTGGCTGCTATTTAGATCCTGAGAAAGCTGGCATGGATTCAGATGCTGTCTTTAAAGGGATGACAGCCCATTTATTTTTTACACTTGGCAAATTAGCTACTTCTGCAAGCCCTCATGACTTGTATATGGCATTAAGTTATGCAGTTAAAGACAGATTAATGACCAGATATTTAGCGAGTCAAGAAATAATCAGAAAAAAACCTCAAAAAACTGTTGCATATTTATCAGCTGAATTTTTAATTGGCCCTCAATTAAGTAATAACTTACTCAACCTAGGTATTACACAAGAAGCAGAGAATGCCTTAAAGAGATTTGGAATAGAAACTTTATCAGAAATACTGGAAGTTGAAGAGGAACCAGGTTTAGGCAACGGTGGTCTAGGTAGACTTGCAGCGTGTTATTTGGAATCTTTAGCATCATTACAGGTCCCAGCTGTTGGCTACGGAATAAGATACGAATTTGGAATATTCAACCAATTAATTAGAGATGGTTGGCAAGTAGAAGTTACTGATAAATGGCTAAAAGGTGGATGGCCTTGGGAATTGCCTCAGCCAGATGAATCATGTTTCGTTGGATTTGGTGGGAGAACAGAAAGCTATAGAGATGATAAAGGTAACTACCGATCAAGATGGATTCCTTCAGAACACGCCATAGGGGTACCCCATGATGTTCCAGTTCTTGGTTACAGAGTCAATACATGCGATAGATTAAGATTATGGAGAGCAGATGCTACGGAAAGTTTTGATTTTTATGCCTTTAATATCGGTGATTACTATGGAGCTGTTGAAGAGAAGGTAGCATCTGAAACTTTATCAAAAGTCCTTTATCCGAATGATGGAACCGATGAAGGCAGAAGATTAAGACTTAAACAGCAACATTTTTTTGTCAGCTGTTCTCTTCAAGATATGTTGAGAAGTCTTGAAAAAAGGTCTATACCTGTCACAGAATTTCCAAAGCATTGGACTGTGCAATTAAATGATACTCATCCAGCTATTGCAGTAGCAGAATTGATGCGTCTTTTGATAGATCAATATCATATTGGATGGGATAAAGCCTGGAGTATAACAACCTCCTCAGTAGCTTATACAAACCATACATTGCTCCCCGAGGCATTAGAAAAATGGGATCTAAGTTTATTTAGTGATCTTTTACCACGGCATTTAGAAATTATTTATGAAATCAACTGGAGATTTTTACAGCAATTAAGACTTCGTTATCCTGGAGACGACAAAATACTCAAAAAACTTTCAATAATTGACGAAGAAGGATCTAAAAGTGTAAGAATGGCTCACTTAGCCACAATAGGCGCTCATCATATCAATGGCGTAGCAGCTCTGCATTCAGATTTAATCAAAAGACAACTTCTGCCAGAATTTGCGGAAATATGGCCTGAAAAATTCACCAATGTAACCAATGGTGTAACACCTAGAAGATGGGTAGCCTTAGCAAATCCATCATTATCAAACTTGTTAGAACAGGAAGTTGGTCCAACTTGGATAAGCAATATGGAATTATTGAAAAATTTAGAAAAAAAGAAGGATGATGAAAGTTTTTTAGCGAAATTTGAAGAAACAAAATTAATTGGAAAGCGCAAACTTGCTGGTTTTATTCATTCAAAGACTGGGATATTGGTTGATCCTACAACTTTATTTGATGTGCAAGTAAAAAGAATCCACCAATATAAAAGACAACATTTAAACGCGCTGCAAATTATTGCACAATATTTAAGAATCAAAAATGGAATTAGTGATTATAAAGCACCAAGAACGGTAATATTTGGCGGTAAAGCTGCACCAGGATATTTTATGGCAAAATTAATGATTAGATTTATTAATGGAATAGCCGACGTTGTCAATTCGGATCCAGATATGGAGGGTCTTTTAAGGGTCGTTTTTCTACCTGACTATAATGTAAAGCTTGGAGAAATCGTTTACCCTGCTACAGATCTGTCTGAGCAAATTTCAACAGCGGGAAAAGAAGCATCAGGAACAGGAAATATGAAATTTGCTATGAATGGAGCATTAACAATAGGAACCCTTGATGGAGCCAATGTTGAGTTAAGAGACCTAGTTAAGAAAGAAAACTTCTTCCTTTTTGGAAAAACAGAGAGTGAAATAATGGATTTGAAAAATAAAGGTTATTCTCCAAAAAAATTCATTGAAAAATCACCAGAATTAAAAGAAGTCATTCGTTTGGTAGAAATAGGTCACTTTAGTAACGGAGATAAAGAATTATTCAAGCCTCTACTGAATAGCTTGACTGGGCATGATCCGTTTTTTGTAATGGCTGATTTTGAAGACTATTTAAATAAACAAGATGAAGTTAGTAAATGTTGGAAAGATAAAAAATCATGGAATAAAATGGCATTGTTAAATACAGCTAGATCAGGTTATTTTTCCTCAGATAGATCAATCCGTGAATACTGTAATTCTATTTGGAAAGTTTCGCCTATGCCCGTTGATATTACCTGCGATATAAAAGAAGCAACTATTTAAAATCCCTCTTATCAGGCAAATCAGGAGTTTGATGAAATAATCTATTTAGTATTAGCCTATCAATGTTTAGAGGATCTGGTGCTAGCTCTTTAGAGATCTCTTTAAATTTTTCTTCAATATTAGAAGAAACTTTAATATCAAAAATTTTTTCCATTAATGCTTCTATTGAGAATAAATAGGCATTTACATTATCAAGTTCTTCTAAAGCAGAAGTAATTTCAGATTCCTCAATTTTTTGAGTATCATCAGTTGAAGATTCGGAGTGCTTATCAGATAACTGTTTTTGTAACTCTTCAGTGACTTTTCCAGTTAATGTTCTAAAAGATTGTATGGAAGCCCAGTTAAGTTCTTGTTGCTGCTTTAAAGTAGGAAATTCTCTAATAAGACGGTCATGCTCTTTATAAAATCTCTGGCAATCTGGACATTGACATGGTTCTTCAGTCAAAATAATATTCAAAACTATCTATATCATGACATTATTTAGGCATAAATGTAGGACCATCCAATAATTCGTCATTATCATCAAGGGTGTCAGGACTATCAGGTAAAGGTATTTCAATACTAGTTACCAAATTAATAACATCTCTCAATCGCATAGAGTCAGCGAACCATCCCATTGCCTGTTCAGTATCTCCTCTCTTTTCAGCATCATTTGCTTGGTCTTCATGTGCTTCAGCTAATAGAGCTAGCCAACATAGACATCTTGCTTGAACTATTGAAAGGTCTAAATCATTAGGTTGAGATTTTGAAATGCGTTCATGCTCCTGTTGAATTAAGAGTTTCAAACGCATATCGTGCAGCTTAGCCATAAAAGCTTTATTACTATATACACGCTAGCTAGAGAGTAGCAACTTTGCACATATACTACATATAGTTTATAAACTTTAACGGGACTGGAGGGAGTCGAACCCACGACCTACGGTTTAGGAAACCGTTGCTCTATCCTACTGAGCTACAGCCCCAATGGATGTTTTTTCAGATAATAAGCATTATGCTAAATAAGAGCAGGAGAGACAATCGCGAGAATGTTTTATTTTGTTTCCAAAATAAAACATTCTTGAGGAAAGTCCGGGCTCCCCTATGGTCAGGCTTGCTGGGTAATTCCCAGTGCGGGCAACCGTGAGGATAGTGCCACAGAAACATACCGCCTAATACTTAATAGTATGGTAAGGGTGCAAGGGTGCGGTAAGAGCGCACCAGCAACATTGAGAAGTGTTGGCTAGGTAAACCCCAGCTGGGAGCAAGGCTTAGTAGATTTATGACCATTAAACAATCTACTTCTTCGCGCCGCTTGAGACTGTGAAGTAATTCCAGTCCTAGATAGATGATTGTCCATCTTATTTAAGATGAACAGAACCCGGCTTATGACCTGCTTTCTACCTAATCAATATATTTATCTATATGTCCAATTTAATTGACGAACAAAGAACTAGCCAGATAATTGAGTTTTTAAATTCTCTTGATATTAAATCAGATAGATTCGTGGAAGTTATCAATAAAAAAGATGAAACTATAATAATCAATTTTCATGAAGCACTAACACATTCCTCTAGCGACAATATAAATAATTACGAAAAATTAGAATTTTTTGGTGATGCTGTTCTGAGGTTATCAGCGTCAGATTTCATAGAGAGAAACTATAGTTTCTTTAGCGTTGGTAAACGATCAGAACTGAGATCTCAAATAGTTAGTGATGAATGGTTAACTAAATTAGGGAAAAAAATATTTATAGATAAATTTGTAGTTAAAGGTTTAAAAGCCTCAAATGATAAAAATTCACAGGACACAATTATTGCTGAAACAACAGAAGCTGTAATAGGTGCACTTTATAAAACATTTAATTCAATAGAAGAAGTTAATCTTTTGCTCGATAAGTATTGGAGAATAGATGCAGAATTATTTCTGAAAGAACCATATAAATTTAATGCTAAATCTGCTTTACAAGAATGGTGCCAACAAAAAGGGTTAGATTTACCTATATACAAAATTAATGAAGTTTCAAAAAATCACGGAGATCCTGAAAGATTTTCTTGTGAAGTATTTATTAATGGGAAAAAAGAAGCCAACTCTTTAGGACAGTCTCATAAAAAGGCTGAGAAAAATGCTGCACTAATATTAATACAAAAAATATTTAAAAAAGAAGGGAAAGAAATCCCTAAACCAGATCTAAATTAGATAATTTAAAAGTAACTAACTTATCCCAATTGCCTCCCTCAAAAAGAACTGCAGCACTTTTATTAGTAACTCGTTGTACAAAACCTTTATATCCTCTATAAATAGATGTAACATCACTAACGACTACTACTGAGCCTGGAAGTATTGGTTTACTCGATAATTCCATAGAAATTGCTTACTTATTTACTATGATAGATGATAATAAATGGATGGTGGTTGGATTAATTACATCCCCTCATGGAATAAATGGAAGGATCAAAGCTAAATCTCTTAGTGATTTTGAAGAGAGGTTTACAAAACCTGGGAAGAGATGGATTCAAAAAGATAAAGAAATACCTATTGAGTTAGAACTTATATCAGGGTATAAACAGCCTGGTAAAGAATATTACATAATTTCTTTTAAAGAAATCATTAATAGAAATCAAGCAGAAAATTTCAAACAATTCAAAATGCTTGTAAAAATTGATGATATCCCAAAATTACAAAAAGGGGAATTTCACTTTAACCAATTAATAAACCTCAAAGTCAAAATCTTAGAAAACAATGAATTAAAAATAATAGGGGAGGTCATAAATTTTGAAAATGAAAAAAATAACTTACTAGTTATAAAACTTTTCAAAAATGGTAAAGAAATTCTAGTCCCTTTCGTTAAAGAAATTGTTCCGATGATTGATATAAAGAAAGATTATTTGGTTATTGATCCACCATCCGGTCTCATGGACTTATAAAGTACTTATTTAAAGCAGAAATAACATTTGTAAATGTTTTACTCTACTGTGACGCTTTTAGCTAAATTTCTTGGTTGATCTACATCAAGCCCTCTATGAGCAGCAATATGATAACTCAACAATTGAAGAGGGATAATAGAAATTAATGGTGAGATCCACTCACTAGTTAAAGGAATTGTCATTAAATAATCAAAGATCTCAGTACCACTATAGTCAGGTGCTACACCAATCAAATAAGCATCTCTAGCTTTTGCTTCTTGAGCATTACTAATGACCTTATCAAATACTTCACCAGGAGTGGCAATTGAAATAACCGGCACTTTTTTATCTAACAAAGCTATGGGTCCATGTTTCATTTCACCTGCTGGATAACCGGCGGCATGAATGTAACTAATTTCTTTAAGCTTTAATGCTCCTTCCAATGCAATTGGGTAATTAATACCTCGCCCCAAAAAAATAACATCTTTAACATTAAAAAAATCATGGGCAAGTTTTGCAGAGGATTTATTATGTTTTTCAAGAAGTTCCTCTACTAAGGGAGGTAATTGCACTAAATCAGAAATTAATTCTCTAATATTTTGATTAGATTGACTACCTTTAATTTGAGCAAACTTAATGGCTAATCCATAAAAAGAAAGAAGTTGTGCAAAAAAAGTTTTTGTAGCTGCAACTCCAATCTCAGTTCCCGCACAGATATCGATTATATTAGAGGTCTTTCTTCCAATTGAGCTTTCTACTCGATTAGTAATTGCAAGTATATTTGGTTTATATCTTTTCTCACTCATTAATGATCTTCTTTTAATTTCCATATTAATAGCAGCAATAGTGTCAGCTGTTTCACCAGACTGTGTTACTCCAATAGTTAAAGTATTTGGCAACAAAGGAGGTGGGGAGTATCTAAATTCACTCGCATAAAATACATTGGTGGGTATACCTGAGAATTGTTGCAATAAATAACTCCCTACCATTGCAGCATTCTTACTAGTCCCACATGCAACGATTTCAATCCTTTCAATAGATTCAAAAAATTTGGTATCAAAGGGGTAGTTAACCTCCAACTTACCAGTATTCGAGTCTTTAACTAAATATTTTTCAAGCCAATTTTTAGCAGTATCTGGTTGATCATAAATTTCTTTCAACATATAATGTTTGAAATTCATTTTATCAATGACTTGTTCTGAAATTTGTAAAGAGATTGGATTGCGATATTGTCTTTCATTATTAGAGTCATAAATTTCTATGCCTAGAGGTGTTAAAAGTGCTATTTCCTCATCCTCCATTGGTAAAATTATCTTCGTCAAATTTGCTATTGCAGGGGTATCACTAGCGCATATAAATTCCCCCTCACCTATTCCTATAATTAGCGGCGCTTGCTTTCTTGCAACTACAAGAGACTCAGGAGCACCTGCCCATAATATGGCTAGGGCATAAGATCCTTCTAAATCAGATATTACGTTTCTTACGGCAACTAATAAAGTTGAGCCATTATTATCAAGTTTTAATTTGTTTAATGCAATCAATTCTTTTTGGATTAAATGCGGAATAACTTCCGTATCAGTATCAGAATGAAAAACTACGCCATCCTTTTCTAATCTATTCTTTAATTCCTGATAATTTTCAATAATCCCATTTTGAACAACTGCAACTTTGCCTGAATTATCAACATGTGGATGAGCATTTTTAACTTCAGGTTTTCCGTGAGTTGCCCAACGTGTGTGGCCTATTCCAATAGTACCTTCAATATTAGTGTGACTAACATTACATATAAGATTTTTAAGCTTTCCTTCTGCCTTATTACAAATTATTTCTTTGGTTTCTGAATTTATAACTGCAATACCTGCAGAATCATAACCTCTATATTCAAGTTTTTTTAAGCCATCTATAAGTAATGGAATCGCTTTTTTATAACCTGTAACAGCGACAATTCCACACATAGATACAATTTTCTTCAATTATATTGAAAAAATTTAATTATTAAATAAGTTATGGACTCTCTTAAAACTGCACTACAAAAAGTTAATAGGCTAAACCCATACTTCTTGAAGTCTCATCACCAAGATAAACTCTAATACTCAAGAAATCAGTTGGACATGCTGTTTCACATCTCTTGCAACCAACACAATCTTCTGTTCTAGGTGATGAAGCTATTTGTCCAGCTTTACATCCATCCCAAGGGACCATTTCTAAAACATCTAGTGGGCAAGCCCTTACACATTGAGTACATCCAATGCATGTGTCATAAATTTTAACTGCGTGTGACATGTAAGAATTGTCTTTAAGAACCTCGTTATATAATACTATTGTCTTACAAAGAAATTAAAAAAATTAAGATATGCTTCACTCTTGTTAACTCTAGGGCATAAAATCTTATAGGTTACTAGTAATTTTTATAAACTATGTCACAAGAAGAAATCCTCCAGAAAGTCTGCTCTATCGTTTCTGAGCAGCTAAGTGTTGAGTCTGGCGAAGTAAAAGCTGATTCAAACTTCCAAAATGATTTAGGTGCCGATTCCCTGGATACTGTAGAACTTGTAATGGCTCTAGAAGAGGCATTTGATATCGAAATACCTGATGAAGCGGCAGAAGGTATAGCAACAGTTGGGGATGCTGTTAAATTTATTGAAGAAAAAAAAGGTTAATTTAGAATGCCAAATTTCCATCGAGTTGTTGTTACTGGTATCGGAGCAGTAACTCCAATTGGTAACAACATTGATGAATATTTACTCGGTCTTCAAAAAGGAACTAATGGAGTATCAGATATAACTCTTTTTAATCCTGAAAATCATCCATGCAAATTTGCCGCAGAAGTCAAAAATCTTCAAATTGAAGAATTTATTGAGCCTAAAGAATCAAAAAGATGGGATCGCTTTTCTCAGTTCGGAGTGATAGCCGCAAAGCAAGCATTTAATGATTCTGGTCTTGAAATCAATGAAGCTAATGCCTCAAGAATTGGTGTCATTATTGGCTCTGGTGTGGGCGGATTGTTAACGATGGAGAGTCAAGCTCAAATATTGAGCTACAAAGGTCCCAAAAGAGTTAGCCCATTTACAGTACCAATGATGATTCCTAATATGGCTTCAGGACTCACTGCTATTGCTTTAGGAGCAAAAGGTCCCAGTTCTGCTGTATCAACAGCTTGCGCTGCTGGATCAAATGCCATTGGAGATTCTTTTAGATTGTTACAACTTGGGAAAGCTGACGCAATGATATGTGGAGGAGCAGAGGCAAGCATAACTCCACTCGGCGTCGCAGGTTTTTCAAGTGCCAAAGCATTATCTTTTAGAAATGACAGTCCCCAAACAGCAAGTAGACCTTTTGATGCTGAGAGAGATGGATTTGTGATTGGAGAAGGTGCCGGAATACTCATTTTGGAAACCTTAGAAAATGCAAAGAAAAGGAATGCAAGAATCTATGCTGAAGTCATTGGTTATGGAACGACTTGCGATGCCCATCACATTACTGCCCCCTCTCCAGGAGGCGTCGGTGGATCAGAAGCAATTAAACTTGCAATCGAGGACAGTTCAATCGATATAGACCAAGTTGATTACATAAATGCTCATGGAACGAGCACTTCTGCAAATGATAAAAATGAAACTTCTGCAATTAAATCCATTTTTAAAGACAGATCTTACCTTATTCCTGTAAGCTCTACTAAGTCGATGACTGGGCATCTTTTAGGGGGTTCAGGAGGTATAGAGGCTGTGGCCTGTATACTTTCTTTGACACATAATTTTATCCCTCCTACAATTAACTACGTCAATCGAGATCCAGATTGCGATCTCGATTATGTACCAAACAATGCGAGAGATACTCAAATAAGAGTTGCTCTCTCCAATTCATTCGGCTTTGGCGGACACAATGTTTGTTTAGCTTTTAGCAAACTTAATTGATGAAAACCAATTCTGTATTCCAAAATTACCTCACTTAAAACAATGGTCGCTGCACCTGTATCAATTGAATCACTCTGCGTTAATAGTATAAGAATGCTGGCTGTAGATGCAGTAAATAAATCAAATAGTGGACATCCTGGTTTACCTATGGGTTGTGCTCCTATGGGTTATGCATTATGGCAAAATATCCTCAATCACAATCCCAACAATCCAAAATGGTTTAATAGAGATCGCTTTGTTTTATCAGCTGGACATGGTTGCATGTTGTTATATTCTTTGTTGCATCTGACTGGTTATAAGTCTGTTTCTATTGATGATATAAAAGAATTTAGACAATGGGGTTCTAAAACACCTGGACATCCAGAAACATTCGAGACTGAAGGGGTAGAAGTCACAGCAGGTCCATTAGGAGCAGGAATTTCCAATGCTGTTGGTTTAGCTATTGCAGAAGCTCATTTAGCTGCAAAATTCAATAAACCAGATTTCGAAATTGTTGATCATTACACTTACGTCATAATGGGTGATGGTTGTAACCAAGAAGGAATAGCTTCTGAAGCATGCTCACTCGCTGGACATTTAAAACTAGGTAAATTGATAGCATTATACGATGATAATCAAATCACAATTGATGGCCGCACTGATGTTTCATTCACAGAAGATGTTTTAAAAAGATATGAAGCATATGGGTGGCATATTCAGCATGTTGAGGATGGAAATCATGATGTAAATGCTATTACCAAAGCGATTGAAAATGCTAAATCTGTTAAAGATAAGCCTTCGTTAATTAAAATATCCACAACAATTGGTTATGGTTCTCCAAACAAGTCTGACACTGCTGGTATTCATGGAGCCGCAGTTGGAGAAGAAGAAGCGGTCTTAACAAGGAAGTTCTTAAATTGGGAATATCCTCCTTTTGAGATACCTGATGAGGTTTATGCTCAGTTTAGACAAGCCATTACAAAAGGCGAAAGTTCAGAAAAACAATGGAACTTAAAATTTGAAGAATATCAGAATAAATATCCATCTGAAGGTTCAGAATTAAAAAGAATGATACAAGGCGAATTACCCGCTAACTGGGACTCCGATTTGCCGTCTTATAAACCTGATGACAAGGGTTTAGCCACTAGAAAACACTCTCAAATTTGCTTAGGAGCTCTTGGGCCTAATCTTCCGGAACTAATTGGAGGTTCAGCTGATTTAACTCACTCTAATTACACCGATATTAAAGGAGAAACTGGATCATTTCAGGCACATTCGCCAGAAAAAAGATATCTTCATTTTGGAGTAAGAGAACATGCTATGGCAGCAATATTAAATGGTATTGCTTACCACGACAGCGGCCTGATTCCTTATGGAGGAACCTTTCTTGTTTTTGCAGATTATATGAGAGGTTCAATGAGACTATCTGCACTCAGTGAACTCGGCGTCATATATGTACTTACTCATGATTCAATTGGCGTTGGTGAGGATGGGCCTACTCATCAACCTGTAGAAACTATACCTTCACTTAGGGCAATGCCTAATATGCTCGTCTTTAGACCAGGAGACGGAAATGAAACGAGCGGTGCATATAAACTGGCCATTCAAAATAGAAAAAGACCTTCTGCTCTTTGCTTGAGCAGACAAGGTATGCCTAATCAAGAAAACACCTCAATAGATAAAGTTGCATTAGGTGGTTACATTGTTGAAGACTGTGAAGGAACTCCAGATATAATTTTTATTGGAACTGGAAGCGAACTTAACCTATGCATCGAAGCTAGTAAGGAAATCTCAAAATTAGGTCAAAAAACTAGAGTGATTTCAATGCCATGCGTAGAACTTTTTGAAGAACAAGAACAAGCCTACAGAGAAAGTATTTTGCCTAGTAGCGTAACGAAAAGAGTTGTGGTTGAGGCAGCTCATTCATTTGGCTGGCACAAATATACTGGTTTTGATGGAATTTGTATTACGATGGATAGGTTTGGAGCTTCAGCCCCAGGAGGAAAATGTATGACTAATTTTGGCTTTACGGTTGAAAATGTAGTCAAAAAGGTTAAAGAAATAATATAAATTGCTAGAAAAATTAAACTGAGCTATTACATTCCTTTAGTTTTTTATTCAATTCATCAAGAGAATCATCAGAGATTTTTGAATTCATTGGACAATGTTTTGGGCCACACATAGAACAGAATTCAGCTTTCTTGAATATTTCTTCAGGTAGAGTTTCATCATGGTATTGTTTTGCCTTTTCAGGATCTAAAGAGAGTTCAAACTGCTTATTCCAATCAAATGTATATCTTGCATGACTAAGTTGATCATCTCTATCTCGAGCGCCTGATCTATGTCTTGCTATGTCAGCAGCATGTGCCGCTATTTTATAAGCTATAAGGCCCTCCCGAACATCTTCTGCATTAGGAAGTCCTAAATGTTCTTTTGGCGTAACATAACACAACATTGCGGTTCCATACCATCCAGCCATTGCAGCGCCAATTGCGCTAGAGATGTGATCGTAGCCAGGAGATATATCCGTAACCAATGGTCCTAGAACATAAAATGGAGCCTCTGAACATTCTTCCATTTGTTTCTTTACATTAAACTCAATTTGGTCCATTGGTACATGACCTGGGCCCTCAACCATAACTTGAACGTTGTGTGACCAAGCTCTTCTAGTAAGTTCACCTAATGTCTTCAATTCAGCTAGTTGTGCATCATCAGAGGCATCATGTAAACATCCAGGTCTAAGAGAATCTCCTAAGGAAAACGTACAATCATATTTTTTAAAGATTTCGCAAATATCATCAAATCTAGTGTAGAGGGGGTTTTGCTTAAAATGATGCAACATCCATTGTGCTAAAATTCCACCTCCTCGGCTTACAATTCCAGTTATTCTCCCTTTTACTTTAGGTAAATGTTCTATTAACAATCCTGCATGAATAGTTTGATAATCTACGCCCTGCTGACAATGCTTTTCAATGATATGTAAAAAATCATCCTCAGTTAACCTATCTATAGAACCATGCACACTTTCTAGAGCTTGATAAACAGGAACAGTTCCAATAGGAACTGTAGATTCATCTATAATTGCCTTTCTTACTTCATCAAGATTCACTCCTCCAGTAGATAAATCCATGACTGTATCAGCACCATATTTTACCGCTAACTTAAGTTTCTCAACCTCCTCATTAATATCACTAGCATTGGGTGAAGCACCAATATTAGCATTTACCTTACATCTCGAAGCTATACCAATTGCCATAGGCTCTAAATTTAAATGATTTATGTTTGCAGGTATAATCAACCTACCTCGAGCAACCTCTTCCATTATTAGAGATGGAGGAAGATTCTCTTTTTTGGCAACATAGTTCATTTCTTCAGTAATATATCCATCTCTAGCGAAATTCATCTGCGTAACATTTTTTTTCCCTAGGCGAGGGGTTATCCAGGCATTTCTCATAACTTACAAAATGTAAATGGGTATTACTAAAGTTAGATCACTAGGCCACTTTCCTTAATCAGAATTACTGATTCAGGTTCAAAGGGTATGATCTCAGCTAAACTAATCTGCTTAGCACCCCTAGCTTTAGTTAAAAAATAGCTCTTTTTAAAAAATTAGTCATCTATTGTTATCTAAAAATAAAGAAAATATTAGTATTTGTTTTTTTTATAGTGTCTTATTTTGTTCAAAATATTTTGTCTCTTAAGCCTCCTAAAAACTTCTTTTTCAGTAATCATAAAAATCCCCATTATACCCACGGGCAGATAAAAAATTTTTGTTTCATCAGGCGATATAATTAAACCTATTATTGATAAAAGAATCATGAAAGGTGCTACAAGAGAATAAATATAAACTGATTCAAATTTCATAAAGAACAACTTTTTAAAATTAATTATTTAATCTTACTATTGATTCAGTTATAACTTTAACTCCAACTACAATTGCTCTTTCATCAGGATCAAATTCAGAGCTGTGCAAAGGGGCACAGCCTCTCTGGCTTGATACACCAAGCCTAAACATTGCTCCTGGGACTTTATTTAAAAACTCAGCAAAATCTTCAGCTCCTAATGATGGCTTCTGTAATTCGACAACATTTTGATGTCCTAATATTTCAGTTGCCGAACCTCTTAAAACCTTATTTAATTCAAAATTATTATTAACCGGAGGGGTAATTTCTCTGAATTTGATTTTAGCTTCAGCGCCACAACTTTTAGCTATAGATGAGATATTAATATTAAGCCAATTACCCATTTCCTTAAATACTTTGTAACTGGTACATCTAACAGTTCCAGTTAAATTAACCTTTTCAGGCAAAACATTATATGCATTTCCTCCACTGATTTTACCAAAAGTTAACACCACAGGCTCCAAGGGATCTAAGTTACGTGTTATTGCTTCTTGCACACCAGCAACAACTTTAGATGCAGCCCAAATAGCATCAATTCCTTCATGAGGTCTAGCCCCATGTCCTGATTTCCCGATGATCTCAACTGATATTTCGCCTGCAGCCGCTGTCATACTGCCTTCCTTAATACCAATTGTTCCGACGTATAATTCAGGGAAAACGTGAACACCAAGAATTTTCCTCAATCCATTAGTTACTCCCTCATTAATCATCCATTTAGCTCCACTCGCTATCTCTTCAGCAGGTTGAAAAATTATTCTTGTCCCAATCTTAAGTTCTAAATCCTTAACAATTTTAGCAACACCTAATCCAATACATATATGTAAATCATGCCCACAAGCATGCATCACA
This sequence comes from Prochlorococcus sp. AG-449-P16, assembly GCA_003212175.1. Classification (GTDB taxonomy): domain Bacteria; phylum Cyanobacteriota; class Cyanobacteriia; order PCC-6307; family Cyanobiaceae; genus Prochlorococcus_A. Next base: position 46,073 of record QCQN01000001.1, on the reverse strand, counting down.
CCATCTATTTTTGAAGAAAAACTTAAATTTGTTTTTTCAGGTATTGGAAGAGCATCCATATCGACACGCACACCTATATATCCTTTATCTACAGGGCCAAAATCAGCGACTACTCCTGTTCGTCCTACTGATTCTGTTACTCTCCAGCCAATATTTTTTAAAAAACCACTTATTAAAATTGCAGTTTGATTTTCCAATCCACTTAGTTCCGGATGTGAATGAATATGCCTCCTTATGTTTATAAGTTCTTTTTCGAATGAATCAATTTTTTTGAAAATTTTATCTTTTTGCATTGTTTATTTCAGAGCTATAAATTTCATTAAATCTTGAGCTGGCTTCGGAGGCCATCTTCGGATATCTATTAACCATGCTTCATCTGCATACCTGGGATCTAATTCAGTTACTGCAATCCAATTACTTTCTGCTTCACCAGATTTCTTTTTAGACCATTGTAAAGCTGTGAGTCCTGCTCTTGCATCAGCAAAAGTTGGATAACGCCTAATTAATTTTTTTAATTCTTTTTCGGATTCATCTATGTTCCCTAACTGGTAATCTACCAAAGCCATACTTGATCTAGCCATAGCAAATCCAGGATTTGATTCTGAAGCTTTGCGAAATAAACTTCTAGCACCTTGCCAATTTGATAAAGTACCTTCAACATTGGCTAAATTATACAAGGCCGAAAAATTATTACTATCCTTTGAAATAACAAGCAAATAATCTTGTTTGGCTTTATTCCATAAACCTAAAGATTCTTCAGCTATTCCTCGATTTATATAAGGATCAAGTTCCTCAGGATCTAAGCTAATTGCTTGATCTTGATCATAGATTGATCCTTTTGGGTCACCATTTACAAGTTTAATATTTCCTCTATTACTTAAGGCTGCAGAATCATTAGGATACAAATCAAGATATCTATCCCATTCTTGCAAAGCTAAATTAAAGTTTCCATTGGAGCTTAAGTTTAATGCATAGTCAAATAAATCTTCCCTAGAATTCAATGCATAACTTGGAGTTACATAAACAAGATTTAATAAAACAAAAATCAATAAGAAATAATTTTTAATTTTGTTCATTTTTAGAATTAATGTATTCTCTTCCTAAAGATGTAAGAACCCTTCCGCGAGGAGTTCTTATGATAAACCCAATTTGAATCAAATATGGCTCTACTACAAACTCTAACATTGATGAATCTTCACCCAATCTAGCAGCAATTGAATCTAAGCCAGTTGGATTATTATTTAGGTTTAGAAAAGACAAAAAGTCTCTATCTAAGTTATCTAAACCTCTGGAATCAATTTTCTGAAAATTCAATGATTTTTTAACAATCTCTATAGAAATACGATTGGTTTTTTTAACGACTTGAGCATAATCTCTAACTCTTCTAAGTAATCTTAATGCAATTCTTGGAGTGCCCCTAGAGATTTTAGCTAAAGCTTCACAAGCCTCGTTTTCAATATTAATGCTGATTAATTTGGAAAAATTCAAAATTATTTGTTGCAATTCATGACTAGTGTAATGTTCAATTTTCTGACAAATTCCAAATCTATCTCTCAATGGAGGACTGATAGATGCCAATTTTGTAGTAGCTCCAATCAAAGTGAATTTGGGCAAATTTATTGTTCTAGAACGCGCCCCTTTATTAGCTCCCATTGTTAAATCTAATCTAAAATCCTCCATCGCAGAATATAAAAGTTCTTGAGCGAGTTTATTTAAACGATGTATTTCATCAATGAACAAAATATCCCCTTCTTTCAGTCCTAGAAGCAATCCAACAATATCCCTTGGTCTTTCTAGTGATGGTGCACTGGTTACTCTACATTTTGCATTCATTTCAAAGGCTAATAATAAAGCTAAAGTAGTTTTGCCCAAACCAGGTTGACCGTAAAAAAGTATATGTTCTAAAGGCTCTCTTCTAAATAGTGAAGCATCTATAGCTATTCTCAAAACAGATTTAATTTGTTCTTGACCTACAAACTCTTGAAGAGATGTTGGCCGAGCTAAGTTTACATTTTTATCATTTTTTACTTCAATATTAAAATTTGAATTGACTAACTTCAGCTCTTTTCTTGAGCGAGGAGAATTAGATTCATCTAAACTTGAAGAAATTATTGCCATAATACAAAGGTTAATGGCAATTGTTATTTGGTGAAAGATTCTTTACAACTGCAATGGCAAAAGATTCAAACAAAGTAAACAAAAACAAAAAGAAAGAACTCACTTTAAAACGTCTTGCGGAGAATCGTTATGCAAAATTTCAATATGAAATACTTGAAACAATTGAAGCAGGTATTGAACTTTTGGGTACTGAAGTAAAATCCATAAGAAATGGCAAAACTAACTTAAGAGATGGATTTTGTACATTTAGGGATGGTGAGATACTTCTACTTAATGTTCACATTTCACCACATACGAATGTAGGTTCTTTTTTTAATCACGAACCACTAAGAAATAGAAAATTATTACTTCATAAGAAGGAAATAATAAAACTTAAATCAAAGAGTGAAAAAAAAGGTTTAACTATTGTTCCTCTATCTATTTATTTAAAAGGATCATGGATAAAATTAACCATTGGAGTAGGTAAAGGTAAACAGCTGCATGATAAGAGACAATCGGACAAACAAAAAGATATAAAGAGAGAAATTCACTCAGCTCTTAAGAGATAATAATACTTATTCTTCCTCAGATTACTAATCAGAATCTAGACTTACTGTGCTAGGTGGAGGAGAAGGATCGGGATCAGCAATTAACATATGCTGCAAAACTGTTTCAGGTCTTTCGCTATCTCTCCAGCGAATTTTATAAGCAGGCATCTTGGTACCTCTGCTCGTAGTTTGTTCAACTGGTTCCATAACCCAGCCTCTTCTTGATCGGCCTTGAGGATTTCTTTTCACTACTGCATCTGCGTGCTTGAAGCGGAAACCAACACGTTCACCACTCATTTAAAAAATTTCGTATTGGATCAATTTCTATTTTACTTCATTCGAGGTTAATTTTTACGATTTGCTAGAAGTTATTTCTGGTTTTAACAATGGGAAAGGTATTACATCTCTAATTGAAGGACTATTTGTAATCAACATAATAAGTCTATCAATACCAATTCCTAAACCCCCTGTTGGAGGCATTCCTATTTCCAAAGCTTGCAAAAAATCTTCATCAATACAATGTGCTTCTAAATCACCTGCATCTCTCATCGACTGCTGTAATTGCATTCTTTCTCTTTGATCAACTGGATCAATTAACTCACTAAAAGCATTAGCTATTTCACGACCTGCTATGAATAATTCAAATCTCTCAACAATCTTTTTATTGTCAGAGTGAGGCCTGGCTAAGGGTGAAATTTCAACTGGATAATCAATCACGAATGTTGGATCTATAAGAGTAGACTCAACTTTTTGCTCAAATACCTGATTTAATAGCTCTCCTAAAGTATTAATCTTTGGAGAAATTTCAATATTAATTTTATCTACTGCGTTTAGAGCTCTATTGAAATCTCCATTAAAAGAATCAAAATCAATGCCTGTTTTATCTTTGACAACATTTTTCATTGATATTCTTTTCCAAGTTTTACCAAAATCAATATTCCTTTCTTGATAATTAATAACCAAAGCACTACAGCAATGGTTTAATACTTTTTTGATCAACTCTTCAGTTAAATCCATCATGTCAATATAGTTGGAATAAGCTTGATATATCTCAACTGAGGTAAACTCAGGATTATGTCTTGTACTTATGCCTTCATTACGAAAAATTCTTCCTAATTCATATACTTTTTCAAATCCTCCCACCACCATTCTTTTTAGGTGAAGTTCGGTCGCTATTCTTAAAAATAATGGAATATCCAAAGTGTTGTGATGAGTAATAAAAGGTCTCGCTTCTGCCCCACCAGCCTCCGCTTGAAGTATGGGAGTTTCTATTTCTAAAAAATCTCTTTCATCCAACCATCTTCTTATAAAACTTATGCATTTTGCTCTTATTTTAAATACATTTTTTGAGTGAGGATTAACTATTAAATCAAGATATCTTTGACGGTACCTTTTTTCTATATCTGTTAAACCATGCCATTTATCTGGTAATGGTTGTAATGATTTAGACAACATTTGCCATTTTATTACTTTAATTGATAACTCACCCTTATTAGTTTTCTTAATTATTCCATTAACACCTATCCAATCTCCAATATCTACAAATTCTTTTAGATCTTCAAAAGTCAATAATCTTGTTTCATCTTTGAAGCTATCAATTATTTTTTTCTCTAAATAAAGTTGTATTTTCCCTTCCTGATCACTAATTGTAAAAAAGGCAATTTTCCCCATTACTCTTTTCGATAATACTCTTCCTGCTATGGCAACACTTAAATTAAACTCTTCACCATTATCTAAATAGCTAAATTTCTCGGAAAGTATTTGTGTAGAATGAGATATTTCAAACTTTCCTGCGTAAGGTTCGAATCCTTTATCAACTAATGAGGTAGCTTTAAGTAAGCGAGCTTCTCTAATTTCTGACAAAACTTAATGTGATTGTTGATGATTTATTTAATCAAGTTATCAGAATAAGGATCAACTTGCCAAAGAAGTTGCTTTTTCGCCAACTCTTTGGGAAGCGTATCCAATACCTCTCACAGTAAGTATTAACTCAGGATTTCTTGGATCAGGCTCTAACTTGCCCCTCAGTCGTGCTACATAAACATCTACTACTCTTAAATCGGCAGCCCGTCTTGGAGGATATCCCCAAAGTTGTTCTAATATTTCGGCTCTTGGAACTACTTTACCTGGTTCATCAAAAAGAAGTTCAAGCAAACTAAATTCGGTGTAAGTTAAGCTAATTCTTTCACCGGCTCTTGAAACTTGTCTTCTATTAGTATCAACTATTAAATTTCCAAATTTCATTACCCCTTTTCCAGACGGAACTTCTTTAGTCTCGGCCACTGTAATACTTGGCCCCATTCGTCTTAAGATTGTGGCAATTCTCGCTTCTAGTTCCTTTGGACTAAAAGGTTTTGATAAATAATCGTCAGCTCCTAAATCTAAACCTGCAACTCTTTCGGAGATAGCCTCCAAAGCAGTTAAAAATATAATAGGTACAACAGATTCAGCTCTAATTCTCCTACAAACTGCAAAGCCATCCATTTTTGGAAGCATCACATCAAGAACTATTAAATCTGGTGAATCCCTATGAAAAGCCTCAATAGCCTCTTCACCATTAGTCGCCGAAAAAACCTGATAACCTGCCAATTGAAGTCTAGTAACCAGAACTTTCAATACAGCTGGTTCATCATCAACAACTAAAATGCTTGCTTTTGACATTGATAAAAAAAGATTTCTCTGGTAAACACAGCAAATATGATTTTGCAGTGAATATCTTGTTAATATAATCTAACAATTAAAAATATAACATTAAGCACCCTCAAAGATATATTCCAAAGATTTAAAAGTTTTTTTTATTATTTAAAAATTTTCAAAAACATTGTTTTTATTTATTAATTGAGAAGGTTATGATTCTTCTGTTTTCTTTTGATCTTTGAAAAACTCCATACATTATTGTACATAATAATGGAGCCATTAAACCAGTTATAAATACTTGTGCTAAGACATTCTGAATACTATGAAAATAAAGAGAAATTACTTGATATGATAAATTCTTTATCAAAATTTGAGCAAAATAAATCATACTGCACAAGAAACTACCAAATGAACAAATTAATCCGTATCTCAAGTGACCAATGAATGCATTTTGACAAGTTCCTAAATTTCCAAACCATATTCCACATAATATCAACCCTGGAATTTGTGTAAAAGTTGTGTCAGTTCCAATAGAATCTAAAGCAAGGCCAAGAAATAGACCAACTATTAAACCATTTACTGGTCCATAAAGCATTGCCCAAGGTAATAGCCAGAATAAAGGCCAGTAGGGTTGTATTCCAAGAAGTCCCATCCAAGCAGGATTGCCAAGATAGATTATCGGGATAAATATGAACGAAATTAAACCAAGATTTTTTTTAAAGAACTTGCTCATTTAAATTTGAACTTTTAAAATTTGAACCCAATCAATTGCTTGTGGTTCCGCCAAAAGAAACACATTAGCAGTTTTTTTTGTTTCTAATCCTTCATCAATTGATTGAATAACACCAATAGGTATATTTGGTGGTAGCAAAGTACTTGCAGGGGAGGATAAAACAAAATCACCAACTTTTATATCAACATCTTTTTTATAGAAAACTATTTTTGGGTAGTCAGTTCCAGAACCCACCATTAAGCCATTTGTCTTAATTCTATCAATCCAAACTCCAACCTTACTCTCAGGAGAAGTTAACAATCTTACTGTAGAAGTGTAGAAAGAAGTGTTATTTACAATACCTACTAATCCCCCCGGTCCAACAACAAAATTACCGATCTCTACTCCATCTTTCACACCTCTATTCAAAACAATTTGCCTCCACCAACTGCCATTCTTTCTTGAAATTACTGATGCTGAGATAATATCAGAATCTGCAGATCTTTGAAGGTTTAAAATTTTGCGTAGCCTTTTATTATCTTGTTCAAGAGCATTTAGTTTTATGAAAAGTTCTTTTTCTACACTTCTAGTAATAACATCCCTTTGAAACTGGCCAGGCCAAAAAGGTTTTGAAATCAAATAATAAAAATCTTTATAAATAGATCCTTTTGAGATTCTTACAAAAACGAGAAAACAAAAAAAAATAAACAAAGACCAATTTTTCTTTTTGTTCCACCAACTATTAGTTGATATTCTTCGAATATCGATCATTCAACTAATCTCTTATCGCATTTCTTATAAAATCTGGGGTATCAACAACTCTTTTTAGTTTTTTAAAGTCATCGAGAACCTCCCCACACCCATTAACAACACAAAGAAGTGGGTTTTCTGCTATGTGAGTAAAGATCCCAGTTTCATGGCTTAGTAAATCGCTTATACCTCTTACAAGAGCCCCTCCTCCTGCAAGCATTATACCTCTATCAACTATATCTGCAGCTAATTCAGGAGGCGTACGTTCTAAAGTTCTTTTGACAGCCTCAACTATTTTACTCAGAGTATCAGCCATAGCCTCCCTAATTTCTCCAGAGGTTAAAGTAATTGATCTTGGTAAACCCGACAATAAATGTAACCCTCTAACCTCTATGGAGGTACTATCAAAATCATTATCAGGAAAGGCTGATCCAATCTTTATTTTGATATCTTCTGCAGTCCTTTCACCAACTACTAAATTATGAACTTTTTTCAAATAAGTGACAATTGATTCATTTATTTCATCTCCAGCAATTCTTACGGATTCACTTAAAACAGTTCCTCCTAAACTCAGAACCGCCACTTCAGTAGTTCCACCTCCAATATCAACAATCATAGTTCCAATAGGTTCTGTTACTGGCAGTGAGGCTCCTATAGCTGCTGCCACAGGTTCATCAATCAAATGAACTTCTCTAGCTCCAGCCAATCCAGCCTCTCTAACTGCTCTTCGCTCAACACTTGTAACTCCACTTGGAATACCTATAACTATTCTTGGCGCAAGAATTCCTCTACCTTCATTACATTTTTGAATGAAAGTTTTAATCATCTGTTCAGCTGCATCAAAATCCGCTATAACTCCATCCCGCAATGGTCTAACAGCTCTTATATTCCCAGGAGTCCTGCCAAGCATTAATTTTGCTTCTTCACCAACAGCCATAGGAACTCCCTCTTCAAGATCCATTGCTACTACTGAGGGCTCCTGTAGAACTACACCTTTTCCTGAAACATGAATAAGAGTGTTGGCAGTTCCTAGATCAATACCAATATCTCTTGAAAATTTAAATCTGTTAAAAATCACAATTTAAGAAAACTTTTAAGTAAATAATATATCCATTTTATATTTACCTCTCAAAATTCTATTATTTAGTCATGAATACCTCGCAAAACTTTGAACAAAAACAAAATAAGTGTCTAATATATAAAAAAAAATATTATGCCAATTAACACTATTAATCTAGTCGGAAGAGCCGGCAGAGAACCTGACGTCAGATATTTTGAATCAGGCAGCATTGTCGCTAACTTCACTCTTGCAGTAAATAGAAGAAGCAGAGATGAAGAACCTGATTGGTTTAATTTGGAAATTTGGGGGAAACAAGCTCAGATTGCTGCAGATTATGTAAAAAAAGGCTCTTTAGTGGGAATAACAGGAAGCTTTAAAATTGATAGTTGGAAAGATAAAAATTCAGGTGAAGATCGATTTAAGCCTGTGGTCAGAGTAGATCGCCTAAATCTACTTGGCTCAAGAAAAGAAACTGAAAACAATCAATATTCAAATAACAAAAACTCAAATGAGATTCCCTTTTAAATTCTGTTTTTTTTATTAAGCCTTAAAAAAAACCTGATTAAAATATATAAAAAAATAAGTAACAAAAGGGGCTTCAAATAATGTTTAAATTGATCTATGTAAGTTTCAATCAATGAATAATTTTCACCAAATACATATCCTGCATATGTCAAAAGCGACACCCATATTAAGCTCCCCAACGTTGTCCAAATTAAAAATTTCTTTAATGGCATAAGTTCTATACCTGCAGGAACTGAAATTAGAGTTCTTATACCAGGTACTAACCTACCCCAAAAAACTAAAGAAACACCGTGTCTATCAAACCATTTTTTACTTTTAGATAGATCATTGGGAGAAATTCCAAAGTATTTTCCTCGCTTCTCTAGAAAGTTTGAAAGTCTTTTTTCATTAACTAATCTACCCAGAAAATACCAAGGTAGAGACCCTAATATAGTGCCAAAAAGACCCCAAAAAACTAATAAATAAAAGTTTAGTTTTTGTTGATATACAAAAAACCCCCCTAGAGGCATTATTATTTCAGATGGAATTGGGGGTATTATATTTTCTAGAAACATTGCCAGACATATAGTAATGTAAGCTAAAAGTGAATTTGTTTCGACTGCCTTACTTATATGTTCAGGAATTGAAGTGAGTAAATTTATAAAAATTAAACTCACATTTAGTATCTATAAAGTTCTGGTTTATATGGACCGTCAACTGAAACATTAATATAATCAGCCTGCTCTTTAGTTAATGTGGTTAATTTTGCCCCTATTTTATCAAGATGTAATCTCGCTACCATTTCATCTAAATGTTTAGGTAGAACATAAACTTTTTTTGAATATTGATCAGACTTATTGAAAAGTTCAATTTGAGCTAAAACTTGATTAGTAAAAGAGTTACTCATCACAAAACTTGGATGACCTGTTGCACAACCCAGGTTAACAAGTCTACCTTCTGCTAAAAGAATAATTTTATTACCGCTTGGTAGAGTTATGTGATCAACTTGTGGTTTAATATTTTCCCATGGATAATTTTTCAATGAAGCAACATCAATTTCATTGTCAAAATGTCCGATATTGCAGACTATTGCTTCATCTTTCATTTTTAATAAATTATTGTGAGTTATGACTTGATAATTACCAGTAGCAGTAACAAAAATATCTATATCTTGAACAACATCATCTAAAGTTACAACACTAAAACCCTCCATGGCAGCTTGAAGAGCGCAAATAGGATCAACTTCAGCAACTTTTACAATGGCACCAAGTCCTCTTAGTGATTGTGCAGATCCTTTACCAACATCCCCAAAACCCATTACTAAAGCAACTTTACCAGCAATCATCACATCAGTTGCACGTTTGATGCTGTCTACAAGAGATTCTCTACATCCGTAAAGATTATCAAATTTACTTTTTGTGACTGAATCATTAACATTTATAGCTGGAAAAGGTAGAGCGTTTTGCTTTTGCAATTGATAAAGTCTTGCAACTCCTGTTGTAGTTTCTTCAGTAACACCAATAATATTGCTTTTGACACGTGAGTAAAAACTATTGTCTTCCTTCAATTTATTTTTGATAGATTTAAATAGAGCAATTTCTTCGTCATTGCTCGGATTATCTAAAACAGACAAATCAATCTCAGCCTTACTACCAAGTATCAATAACCCTGTAGCGTCACCCCCATCGTCGAGAATCATATTGGGAGAATCTTTACCCCAATCCAAAATATAATGAGTGTACTGCCAGTATTCATCAAGTGTTTCACCCTTTTTAGCGTAAACGGGTATACCTCTTTCAGCAATAGCTGCAGCCGCATGATCTTGTGTTGAAAAAATATTACAAGAAGCCCATTTGACTTGGGCTCCCAAATCAACAAGGGTTTCTATTAAAACTGCAGTTTGTATAGTCATGTGTAAACTGCCTGCTATTTTTGCTCCATCAAGTGGTTTTTCTGAACTATATTTATCCCTGAGTGCCATTAAACCAGGCATTTCAGTTTCTGCTATTTTGATTTCTTTGCGACCGAAATCTGATAATAAAATATCTGCAATTACGTAATCTGGTATCGAGGTTTTAATTGAGTTAGCAATAACCATTTCTAAAAAAAAACTTATCAACTAAACTATATATGATTTTTAGGTAAATTTGTGTTTGTTGGAAATTTATCAGAAACTATTAATCTAGGAAGTTCGTTCGCTCAAAGATTAAATCCTGAATCAATTGTTTTATTACTAGGTCCAATAGGGTCCGGGAAAACTTCATTTGTTAAAGGCATTGCAAAAGGATTATGTATTTCTGAAGATATAACAAGTCCAACATTTGCTCTATCACATCATTATAATTCGGGGAAAATTCCACTTATTCACCTTGATTTGTATAGATTAAAGGATAGCTTTATAGCAAAAGAACTTTATATATCAGAGGAGGAAGAAGCCATACAAAATCATGCGATCTTAGTAATTGAATGGCCAGAATTAGTAAAACCAATGATTGATAACTTTTGGAAGATAGAAATTAGTTACGCAAAAGATTTTGGAAGAAATTACAAAATTTGGGACCCCAAAAATTCTCTAACTTTTGAATAATCTGGCTGTTGATCAATTGCACCTTCTCCAAGACAAGTGAGTAATCCACAGATACTTGCAAACCTCACGTAATTACAAGTCTCCAATTCATTTTTAGGGTAATTAGAAGAAATTAATTTTGAAATTAATCCTGCCAAAAAAGCATCTCCAGCCCCAGTCGTATCTACAATTTTATATGAATTAGATACAGTCGTTTTCCCTTGAAAACCATTTATAAACCACGATATAGGATTAGCTCCATCCGTGATAATGACGTCAGGTCTATTTAAGAACTTTTTAGAAATTTCAAAAGGATTCACATTATCAAAAAATAAAATTGCTTCCTCTTTTGCAAGCTTTAAGATATGAGCATATTTTAAAAATTCCAACACTAAATTAAATCTATTATTTTTACACATTTGTGATGAAAAAGTTGAATAATTCCAAAAAACCTCTCTCCAATTTAGATCAATTATTATGTTTACACCTAACTTTTTAGCTACAGTAAATATAAAGTTAATAGATTCTGCTGAGATTGAAGAGGACAAAATATTTGTGCCAGTGACTAAATATTTTGTTTCTAAAAAAAGTTTTTCTAAACTATCAAAATTTTTTAATAACAAATCCTTGTTAATAGCTTCATCAGCAAAAAATCCCTTAATGCTTGTTTCAAAACCAGAAAAATAGCGATCTCCATAATTATTTCTATTTACCTTAACGATCCTAGTAGGCAAATCATTATCTATTTGAAGAAAATTTATATCAACTTCTAACTTTTTAAAAAGTTGAATAAATTTTTTGCCAAATTCATCAGATCCCAAACGACCAATAAAAGCTGATTTAATTTGCAATTTTCTTAATGCACAGGCAACATTTGCAGGAGCTCCTCCAAAAAAATCTGTAAAATCTTGATTAGTTTGATCCCCAATTCTATCTATTAAAGCCTCACCCACGCATACAACTTTTGTTTTTTCCATTTTCCAAAAACCACTAAACCAAGAATAATTAATTTAAAACGAATAACTTTTTTTTGAATTAAAGTTTAATTAATTATTTGATTCACATGGTAAATAAAAAGTCAAAAATTTGGAGGTGGAGAAATTGGGATATATCATGGTCAGTATCTAAACAATCCAATAGCGATAATCAGAAAAATATATTGTTAGTTCACGGTTTTGGAGCATCAAAATATCATTGGAGACATAATCAAGAATTTTTAGGAGATATTACTAATTGCTATTCAATAGATTTACTTGGCTTCGGAGAAAGCAGTCAACCAAGTGCTCTATTAGATTACGAAACTAAAAAAGAAAATTCTGTTAAATATTCATTTGAATTATGGGGTAACCAAGTTGCATCCTTTTGCTCTGAAGTAATTAATTCACCTGTACACTTAGTAGGAAACTCAATTGGTGGCGTTGTAGCGTTAAAAGCTGCTTCAATCCTAAAGAGTCAATGCTCTGGTATTACTTTGATTGATTGTGCGCAAAGAACAATGGACGATAAACGATTAAAAAAAAACAGCGTTTTAATGAATTTTTTAAGACCAGTTTTAAAAACAATCGTAAGACAGAGAATTATCAGCAACATACTTTTTGAAAGAGCTGCTAATCCAAAAGTAATAAAAAAAATTTTAATGAAAGCTTATCCTTCAGGTGAAAATATTGATGAAGAATTGATAGAGATATTGTTTAGACCATCTCAAAGAAAAAATTCAAAAGAAGCATTTCGCGGTTTCATAAATTTATTTGACGACTGTCTAGCTACTGATTTATTTGGTGAAATTGATTCATCGATTCAACTAATATGGGGTGAAAAAGATCCCTGGGAATCTTTAGATGAGGCAATAGAGTGGAAAACTCAATTTAAAAACATTAAAAGATTAGACATTGTTAAAGGTGCTGGCCACTGTCCTCATGATGAGCATCCAGAAGTAACTAACAAATTTATTTGTGATTTTATTCAAGAAACAAAATAGGCTTCCACATTATCACTCAATCTTCTCAAACCCCTTAAGCCATCACGTTCTAAATTTCTTACCCTATCTCTACTAATACCTAATACGCGTCCAATACCTGTTAAGGACATGGGTTCATCACCATCCATGCCATATCTCATTCTTAAAACCCTACATTGCAAATCTGGAAGTTGATGCAGAAGTGAATGAAGGTCCCCCCTCATACAATCCATCTCAATTTGTTCATCTGGTAAATCTTCACCACCAGCCAATAAATCAAGCAGTACAGTATCCTCTCCATCACCTACTTTCGTTTCTAAACTGACTGGTTGGCCTGCTTTACACATTAAATCTTTCACGTCATCTTCGGGTAATTCAACATATTTAGCTAATTCACTGACTGTAGGAGTCCTAGACATTTCTTGACTGAGTTCTCTTTGCCCTTTTTTTAATTTATTTAGCATTTCAGTAATATGAATTGGCAATCTTATAGCTCTACTTTTTTCAGCGATAGCTCTAGTAATGCCTTGTCTAATCCACCAGTAAGCATATGTTGAAAATTTATAACCTCTGGCAGGATCAAATTTCTCAACGCCTCGAACTAAACCGATGGTACCCTCTTGAATTAAGTCGAGTAATTCCATATTTCTTTTTGTATACTTTTTAGCAACGCTAACCACTAACCTTAAATTTGCAGCTACCATCCTTTCCTTTGCTCGTTGACCTGCTCTAGTTCTTTTTTTAATTTGAGACGGAGATAACTTTAGTTTATTAGCTAATTCTTCAACTGATGGTTTATCACCTGTTAATTCAATGATTTCAATCTCTGTTCTCTCTACATGCATGTACTCTTGAACTTGCCTTCCAAGAGTGATTTCCTGTTCATGTGATAATAGTGGAACTCTCCCAATATCTCTAAGATATGACCTAACTAAGTCGACATCATTACTTGATTTTAAAGAAGAGATAGTCGCTAATTTATTTTCAATTAAGGATTCCGAGGACATAAATACTTTATATTGTTTTGTAAACAATACCATTAAGAAATGTAAAGTTAAACAAAAAAATCCACATTTTAACAAAAATAAGAATAAATACCTATTGGATTTTCATAAAATGGAAGAATTTAATAGCCAGTTAGCTGTGTTGAGGTAAATAAAAACACCAGCAATATCAGTCACTGTGGTTATAAAAGGAGATGACATTAGGGCAGGATCTAAGCCCATCCTATCAAACATTAGAGGAAGAATTGCTCCAGCAGTAGCTGCAAGGGTCGTGATAGATATAAGGCTAATTCCTACTGCTGCTGCAATTAGTGGTCCTTCCCCCTGCCACCATGCAAAGGGGAAAACTACCAAAATCATAAAAATACCAAGTAACGCGCCGGTAATAGCCTCTTTTATTACTGCTTTAAAGGCGCCCAATGACTTTAATTTTTGCGTACTTAAACCCCTTATAACGACAGTAGAGCTTTGTGCTCCCACATTCCCACCAGTTCCAATTAGTAAGGGTATAAAGGCAGCTAATAAAACTATTTCTTTTAAAATTTGATCATTCATTGCAATAACTTTGGTAGTTAGGCCATTAGCTAAAACTAAAATTAAGAGCCATAGAATCCTTCTGCGAGTAATTGTAAATAAATTACTTTGAAAATAATCATCCTCATCACCAGATTGAACAGCGCCTGCTGCATAAATATCTCTCGTCGCTTCTTGCTCAATAACATCAATGAGGTCATCCACGGTAACAATTCCTACTAACCTTTTTTCTTTGTCTACGACTGGAAGAGCTAAAAAATCATATCTTTGAATAGCTCTGGCAACTTCTTCTTGATTAGTGTTTGTAGAAATATTTACCACATCCTTTGTCATTACATCCCCAATCGGTTTCTTAGGATCTGCGGTTACAAGATCTCTCAAAGATAAAATTCCAGTAAGGTGTCTTTCTTGATCTGTCACATACAAGCTATAAATAGTTTCGGTAAATGGGGCTCTCTTTCTAACTAAAGATAATGCTTGTTCTGCAGTTTGCATCTCTTTTAAATCTATAAATTCGGTTGTCATTAATCTTCCCGCGGTTTCTGGTTCATAACCTAGTAATTCTGCAGTAACTTTTCTTTCACCAGGACTTAAAGCTGACAAGAATTTTCTCACTACTTTTGCGGGCAACTCATCAAAAAGTTGAACCCTATCATCGGGTGACATTTTCTCTACGATTTCCAAAACTTCCCCAGATCTAAGTCTGTCTAATAATGTTTGTTGGACTATCGGATCTAAATACTCATAAACCTCGATTGCTTCATTTTTTTTCAACAACCTAAATGCAAGTGCTTGCAAGATTAAAGGAAGACTACCTATAGCATCAGCAATATCAACAGGTTGAGAAGGCTCTAACAATAATTTTGCCTCATCGTAATTTCCTGCTATGAGAAGTTTCTCAAGTTGAATAGTAATCTTTTCGCTACTAGTTAGATCTGAAGATAAAGAGGAAATATATTCAAAATTATTGTTTTCGTCCATAATATTACTCTTTAACAAATAATAATTCTATTATATAAAAACTAGTTACTTTTTCTACTAATCATAAAACCAAAATACATCATTATCAAATTAAAAATAACAATTAAATTCAAGTAAATGAATAATTTAAAATAGTAACCTCGATTAAAAAGTGTATATAAAAAATAGACAAAACTGCTAAAAGAAGTAAAACAAGAACAAAACCCAGTTAATATTATTTCTTTTTTATAACCCGATATAGATCTCGCTATTACAAACCCATAAATAAATGATCCGGCTAGCGAAATAATCAAATTATTGTTTATATAAAGTCGTAAAATAGTTGCAAAATATGCAATCAAAAATAAAATTATAAAGTTTTTTTTTTCAAGATTTAAAAATTAAAATAAAAATATTTCCAAGGCAAAAAAATAAAAAAGAAAGGGTAATAACTTTAATATAATAAACCAATGAACTTAAATATCTACCATCCTTTATTAAATTAAATAATTGATATATAAAGGATGAGAATGTACTTAAACATCCTAAAAATCCTACATAAAATAATAAAAATAAATTAATATTTTTCGGTTCGATTGCTAATAAAATTCCTAAAAAAAATGAAGCTAAAATATTTACAATAGATGAGGAGTCAATTTTATTGCTTATCTTTTGTCTATAGTGATTTCTAATATAAAGTCTTAAAATTAGCCCTAGGAAACTGCCAACTAAAATATAAATTAATGCTTCTAAGTTCAAAATCTACATTTTTATCCATCCTTTTAAAGTTTTATTAGGATCATCAATAAATATATTATTAGCCAATTTGACTCTTATCCAAATTTCATTTTCATTAGCCACCCACTTTCTCAAAATTGACAACGACTCTCCTGACTTGAGAACAGTTAGTTTTATGGCATTATTTTTTGGGAAAGCATAAAGTGAAGAATTTGAATGAAGAATGATTTCTTTTGGATTGTCAAGAAACTTATATTCGTTGATATTTTTTTGTATACCTCCAGCTGGCAATGTTATGGGAGCAATTAATGCAAAGCCCATTAAACAAATATTTTGAATTAAATTTCTAATCATATATCTAATGTAGCCATATCTAAATTACCACTATGTGTTTCTATAAACTCCCTTCTAGGGGCAACCTTATCTCCCATTAAGATATTAAAAATTCTATCAGCCTCTAAGGCATCTTCAATCTCAACTCTTTTCATGGTTCTTGTATCTGGATTCATTGTTGTATCCCATAATTGTTTAGGCATCATCTCTCCCAAACCCTTAAATCTTTGGATATTATAATTTGCACTTTCGCCAAATTCTTTAATAGTTTCTTGTAGTTGACTCTCGTTATAACAATATTTATGGTTTTTACCTCTCTCAACTTTATATAAAGGAGGACAAGCTATATAAATGTAGCCTTTTTCAACAAGTTCTCTCTGATATCTATAAAAGAATGTTAATAAAAGGGTTCTTATATGAGCTCCATCAACATCAGCATCTGTCATTATTACCACTCTATGGTATCTCAGTGAGTTGAGGTCAAATTCTTCGCCTTTAATTCCTAAACCTAATGCAGTAATCAATGATTGAATTTCTGTATTTTTATATATTTTTGTATCGTCTGTTTTTTCAATATTCAGAATTTTACCTCTTAAAGGCAAAATAGCTTGAAACTTTCTATCTCTTCCTTGTTTTGCTGAGCCTCCAGCTGAATCTCCCTCTACTATGTAAATTTCTGAATCTGATGGATCTCGCGAACTGCAATCTGCTAATTTACCTGGCAGTGTTGAACTTTCAAGAACACTCTTCCTTCTAACGAGTTCTCTGGCTCGCCGTGCAGCCTCTGCGGCATTAAAAGATTGAATTGCTTTTTCTAAAATTAAATCTAAAACTCCTGGATTGAATTCCATATATTTAGTTAAAGCCTCTCCTATTAAAGAATCAACAATTCCCCTGACCTCAGTATTTCCCAATTTTGTTTTAGTTTGACCTTCAAATTCTGGATCTGGAACTTTTACAGATAAAACGACAGTTAAACCTTCTCTTATATTTTCACCTGCTAAATTTTTCTCAATATCTTTTCTTTTCCCTCTTTTTTTTGCAAGCGCATTAAAAGTTCTTGTCAAAACTGTTTTTAATCCTTCAATATGTGTTCCACCGTCGATAGTTCTGATATTATTAGCAAAACCTAAAATATTATCTGAATATACATCAGAACACCATTGCATCGCAGCTTCAACATAAACATTATCTTTCTGTGAATCAACATAAATTATTTCTGGATGAATTGAGTCTTTTTCTGAGTTCATATACTGCACGTATTCTTTAATACCACCCTGATATAGATAAACTTCCTCTTTAAAAGATCCATCTTTTAATTGATTTCTCTCATCCCTAAAAATAATTTTTACACCACCATTAAGATAAGCTAATTCTCTTAACCTTGATGAAAGGATTGAATATTCAAATTCAATTCCTCCAGTAAAAATGATGGGATCTGGTTTAAAACATATAGTGGTTCCTTTCTGAGTTATTTTTGACTCTTGTCTCTTAGAGCAAAGTTCACCCTTAGAAATACCTTTCTCAAATCGTTGATTAAACTCTTTACCATCTCTATAAACCGTAACATTGACCCATTCACTTAGAGCATTTACTACTGATATACCTACTCCGTGTAATCCTCCAGAAACTTTATAACCTCCACTTCCGAATTTACCGCCTGCATGAAGAACGGTGAGGACAGTTTCTAAAGCACTTTTACCTGTCCTAGGATGTATATCTGTAGGAATACCTCTGCCATTATCGGAAATCAAAGCTGAGCCATCTTCCCTTAAAACTATTTCAATATGATCACAGTGTCCAGCAAGGGCCTCATCAACTGAATTGTCAACAACTTCATAAACTAAATGATGCAAGCCTCGGGGACCAGTTGATCCAATGTACATCCCAGGGCGTTTTCTAACTGGCTCTAATCCCTCTAAAACTTGAATCTGCTCAGCACCATATTCATTAGAGATTTTATTAGATCTTTTTTCCTCACTCATTTAATATAAAAAATAAAGATTTGAACTTTTTAAAGTGTTAATTTAAAAGTACTTTAATTAAACTTAACATCGGTATTCGAGAAAGGCTTTAAGTCTGTGCAAAATTTAATCACTTTTATATTATTCCCAAGATATTTTAAAAATTAAAAAAATGTTTACATCACAACCTTTAGTAATAGTTTTAATGGGACCAACTGCAAGTGGGAAAACAGAATTAGGAATAGAAATTGCTTCTCATTTTAATATCCAAATACACAATATTGACTCTAGGCAAATTTATCGATCTATGGATATTGGAACAGCGAAACCATCTCAAAGTCAACAACAAAAAATCAAGCATTTCTTAATAGATATCAAAGACCCAACAAATCCCATGAACGTTAAACAATTTCAAGAATTTGCCAAGAGTTCAATTGATAAAGAAATAAAAAATAAAAATATTCCATTTCTTGTAGGTGGGAGTGGTTTATATATGAATTCATTAATAAAAGGATTCTTTGTACCAAATGTTCCTCCACAAAATTTATTGAGAAAACAGTTCGAGAAAATGGGTCAAAAAAAATGCTGGGATCTATTGACAGTTTGTGATCCTCTATCGGCAAAAAAACTTAATTATGCTGATCAAGTTAGAACAATAAGAGCTCTTGAAGTCTTTTATGTTTCTGGCAAACCATTATCATCTCAACAATTTCAGAATCCGCCTCCTTGGAAAATATTAGAGTTAGGGTTGGATAGAGAAAACTTAAAAGAACGTATCTTTCAAAGAACCAAAAATATGTTTAATAATGGACTGATTGAAGAGACACAAAATATTATTAATGACTATGGATCAGATTTGACTTTATTAGATACTATTGGATACAAAGAAGCAAAGGATGTAATTATAGATAATCTAAAAATTGATAAAGCAATCGAATTAGCGACTACAAAAACAATACAATTTGCTAAAAGACAAAAAACATGGTTCCGTAATAAAAATAAACCTATATGGCTTAATAACAAAAACCTACTAAAAGATGCAATAATTAAAATAGAGTCTGTATTAAACTAACTTTTCAAAGTTTTAGATCTAATTAATCATCAAAACAACTATTTAAAAAACTGAATGCCACCACGTCCACGCTTTGATCGCCGCGCTCCAGTGAGAGAGCTCCCCAATATTAACGATAGAATAAAATACCCTCAATTAAGAGTAGTTGATTCAGATGGGAAACAACTAGGGGTGCTAGAAAGATTAAAAGCATTAGAGATAGCTAGCCAAAGGGAACTTGACTTAGTTTTAGTAAGCGAAAAAGCTAATCCTCCTGTCTGTAGAATTATGGATTATGGAAAATACAAATTTGAACAAGAAAAAAAAGCTAAAGAAGCAAGAAAGAAATCACACCAAACTGAAGTCAAAGAAGTCAAAATGAGATACAAAATAGATAAACATGATTATGACGTTCGAATAGGTCAAGCCGTTAGATTTTTAAAAGCAGGAGATAAAGTAAAATGTACCGTTATTTTTAGAGGGAGAGAAATTCAACATTCAAATTTAGCTGAGACACTACTTTTAAGGATGGCTAATGATTTAGAAGAACAATCTGAGGTCCAACAAAAGCCAAAAAGAGAAGGGAGAAATATGATCATGTTTCTCAGTCCAAGAAAAACACCTTTAATAAAAAAAGAGGAGGAGTAAACAAATCAACATTTTAATATGAACCTTATCTAAATCTTATGACAAATGTTAAAGTGTCACTAGAACATTCAATTTTTTAAATTAAGTTTTCCCACAGTGAGATACCATATCCAACAAGAAAGTGATATTCCTGCATCCACTCAGTTATATAATCAGATATGTTTTGCAATTGCTGCCAGATATTACCCTCCTGGTCACAGACTACCAAGTACAAGACAATTAGCCATGCAGACAGGTCTGCACAGAAATACTATCAGTAAAGTATATAGGCAATTAGAAACTGATGGAGTTGTTGAGGCAATTGCAGGCTCTGGAATTTACGTAAGAGATAATCTCAACAAAAAAGAATTCAAGAAATCTTTTCATACAACAAAAAATAATAACAATGAACTTCCTGATCTAGAAGCTAAAAAAGCAATTGACAAACTAATCAAACTTGGATGCACTCTTCAGGAATCAAGAAAAATAATCACCAATGAAATTGATTGGCGACTTAAATGCGGTACAAGAATACTGGTCAGCACACCTAGAGAAGATATAGGAGCATCTATGTTAATAGCAGAAGAACTTTCCCCTCAAATTAAAGTGCCAGTAGAAGTTGTCCCTATGGAAGAATTAGAAAAAGTTTTATTCAACTCCAACAACGGAACAATTGTAACCAGTAGATATTTTTTGCAACCTTTGGAAAAGCTAGCAAAAAAGCATGGAGTTAGGGCAATAGCGGTAGACTTGAGCGACTTTAAGAAAGAATTAAAAATAATAAAAGAATTAAAATCCGGAAGCTGTGTAGGAATTGTTAGCATAAGCCCTGGTTTATTGCGAGCAGCAGAAATTATCGTCCATAGCATGAGGGGGAATGATATTATCATTATGACTACTATTTCGGAAAACAGTGGTAGATTGCTGTCACTCTTAAAATCTTCAAATTATGTAGTATGTGATGGGCCAAGTTTGTCAGTAGTAGAAAATGCTCTCTTAAAAAATCGTTCTCAATTATTACGAGTACCTCAAATACTATGTGCAAAACATTATTTAAGTACTGAAACAATAAATCAATTAAAAGCAGAGATAGGAGTGATACAGTAAATAATTATGTTTAGAACTTTTAAATCAGATATTGAAATAATTAGAGAAAGAGATCCTGCTGCAAGAGGAATACTAGAAATTTTTCTTTGTTACCCTGGCTTTCAGTCAATAGTTATACACAGACTAACGCATAAGTTATGGAAGTTGAAATTACCTCTAATCCCAAGATTCTTAAGCCATTTGAATAGATCATTCACAGGAATTGAAATTCACCCAGGTGCCAAAATTGGTAAAAAAGTTTTTATAGATCATGGCATGGGAGTAGTGATTGGTGAAACAGCTGAGATTGGAAATAATTGCTTACTTTATCAAGGCGTAACTTTGGGAGGAACAGGTAAAAGTCACGGCAAAAGGCATCCAACTCTAATGGAAAATGTTGTCGTTGGGGCAGGGGCAAAAGTTCTAGGGTCAATAGTGGTGGGACCTAATACACGTATTGGCGCCGGCTCAGTAGTTGTACGTAATGTCGAAGAAAATAGTACTGTTGTAGGAGTACCAGGCAGAGTAGTTCATCAAAGTGGAGTTAAAGTGAATCCATTAGCTCACTCTGCGTTACCGGATGCCGAAGCAAATGTCATTAAAAATTTAATGGATAGAATAGACCATCTTGAAAGTCAGATTCTTCAATTGCAAAATACCCTAAAAGGTTTAGTTGATACAGAATCTATCGATATTTCAGGGATTGGAGATGCACAAAATTTAAAAGATAAGGAAATTATAGAATTTTATGGGGATAATTAACTATGTTTATTATTAAGCATTTTTTTCACTTTTAGGTTGAAACATAAACATTGAATAAATAACGTTTCTTCTCATATTTGTCATCATTTCTAAAAACATATCATAACCTTCATTTTTGTATTCAATTAGTGGGTCTTTCTGACCATAACCTCTTAAACCTACTGACTCTCTTAATGAATCCATAGATTGAAGATGTTCTCTCCATAAATTATCAATTTGCTGAAGAATAAAAAATCTTTCAGCTTCTCTCATCAATCCAGGACGAAATTGTTCTATTTGTGATTCTTTCAGATCGTAGGCAATTCGCAATTGCTCTTGAAGGTAATTTTTTAATTCATCAATTGATAATGAATTAACATCATCTGGTTTCAGATCATTCAATAAATAAATAAATTCTTTAACTTTTAAAATTAACTGTTCAATATCCCATTCTTCTGGAGGTAAATCAGGATTAATATAAGCCTCAACAATTTCTTCCATTGTTTTTTCACCATAACCAATAACTTGGTTTTTTAGTTCATTACCTTTTAATACTCTAAGCCTCTCATTATAAACTGCTTTTCTTTGATTATTCATAACTTCATCATATTCAAAAACTTGCTTTCTAATATCATAATAATAAGTCTCTACTTTCTTTTGAGCACTTTCTAATGATCTAGTCAGCATTCCAGACTCAATGGGCATATCTTCATCAACCCTAAAAGCATTCATTAAATTTGCAACTCTATCACCTCCAAAAATCCTGAGTAAATTATCTTCTAAAGATAAAAAGAATCTTGTACTTCCAAGATCTCCTTGCCTACCAGCTCTTCCTCTGAGTTGATTATCAACTCTCCTTGATTCATGCCTTTCTGTACCTATAACATGAAGACCTCCGGCAACTCTTACATTTTCTTCTTCGTTAATCAATACTTTCTCATATTCATTTTTTACTTTTGAAAGGGCATCTCGGAGAGATCTTATAAGTTTATCTTCAGTTGGGGCTTTTTCAGCAGCAGTAGCAATTTTATCGTCTAGTTCTAAAACGGTTAGGGTTCTATCCCCCCAATTTTTGATAAGTTCCTTAGATAAAACAGATAGCTGTTTTGTAATATCCTCTCCTAACTCACAAGGGAAGAGGCTAAGATTACCACTTTTGATAATCTTTTTACTCTTTGAATTACCTTTTGAAGAAAAACCTCCTTGCAATTTTGAACTTCTTTGTTGAGGTATTGGCGGTTTATGTTCGTTATCCGGCTTTACAAGTAATGGCATTAGTATCTCTTTTAACTTAAGTCTTGCCATGTAGTCACTATTACCCCCAAGAATGATATCAGTTCCTCTCCCAGCCATATTTGTCGCGATAGTGACAGCTCCTGATCTTCCTGCCTGAGCTACAATTTCTGCCTCTCGTTCAACATTTTCTGGTTTGGCATTTAATAAATTATGAGGAATTTGTTTTTCAGACAAAAGGGAGCTTAATAATTCACTCTTTTCTACACTTGTTGTACCAACTAAAACAGGTCTACCCTCGCTATGAATTGCTGCTGTTTCATTTGCAACAGCTTTCCATTTTCCTAATTCCGTTTTAAAAACTTGATCTGGCCAATCTTGCCTTTTTCTTACTTGATTGGTGGGGATAACTGTTGACTCCAATTTATAAGTTTTTTCAAATTCTACTTCTTCCGTCTTTGCAGTTCCTGTCATACCAGCCAAGCCTGGATATAAGAGAAAAAAATTCTGATAGGTAATTGATGCCAATGTCTGGGTTTCTGGTTGAATTGTAAGTTTTTCTTTTGCTTCAATTGCCTGATGTTGCCCATCACTCCATCTTCTCCCAGGCATTACTCTTCCTGTAAATTCATCAACTATGATTACTTCATCGCCCTTTATTATATAATTGACATCCTTTATAAATAATTCTTTAGCTTTTAATGCATTAGTTATGTAATGAGCCCATGGATCCTTTGGATTATATAGATCATTAATTTTCAAATAATCTTCACATTTAGCAAATCCTTGATCAGTCAGTATGCAACTGCGTTGTTTCTCATCGACTTCATAATCTCCCTCAGGATCAATCCCATCTTTACTTAAATCTTTTGCCTTAACTAAAGCTAATGATAATTCTGCAGCTTTTTGATATTTTTCCTGAGGCCTTTCTATTTGACCAGATATTATAAGAGGGGTTCTAGCTTCATCGATTAAAATAGAATCAACTTCATCAATAACACAATAATTAAACTTTCTTTGAACGACTTCTTCAATACTAGTTGCCATATTATCTCTTAAATAATCAAATCCTAATTCTGAATTAGTGGCGTATGTTATATCACAAGCATAATTTGCTTTTCTCTCAGCAGGACTCATATCTTGCTGGATTAAACCAACAGATAATCCCAAAAAACGATGAACTTGTCCCATCCACTCTGCATCTCTTCTAGCTAGATAGTCATTCACTGTGACTACATGAACCCCTTTGCCGGTCAAAGCATTTAAATAACAGGGTAAGGTTGCAACCAGAGTTTTCCCTTCTCCAGTTTTCATTTCGGCAATTTGTCCCTCATGCAGAACCATACCCCCAATTAATTGAACATCAAAATGACGCATTTCTAAAACTCTTTTACTAGCTTCTCTTACAATTGAAAAAGCTTTGGGAAGAATTTCATCAAGTAACTCCTTTTGCTTTTTAATATTTAACTCTGAAGAAACCTTTAATTTAAGGTTAGTAGTTTCAATCCTTAATTCTTCATCTGTAAATTTAGAAACTTCTTCCTCAAATAAATTTATCTCTTCAACAAGTGGCTGATAGCGCTTTAACTTTCGTGTATTCGGATCTCCCAACAAAAGTTTTAGCATAATTGTTTTTTCCTCTAAAAAACTATTTTATTGCATTCATTATAAATTAGTGCGTTACAACTAAATAAGTATTTACCCTATCTCTTTATTTTTTTTGAAGTTATTTATTAGGGTAATTAATCAAGATTTTCATAGAAAGTATTAAATTCTTGAAAGCTCTAGAATTCCAAAATTAATGAAGAAAGTATTTTTAATTAAACATTCCAAAGGAGCACTTGGATTAAGGTTGTTTGGGTTAGGTCCCAATTTAAGGCCTATCAATGGATTATTAAAGCTACAAACATTTTTAAACAATAATGCTTTCTGGGCTAAAGATAGATCAATTAAAGACCTAAAAAAATGTCTAGCCAATAGTGATGTCATTGTAAGCATTTGGTTTCAAGATGAAATAGTTGGTTTTGGCAGGGCATTGTCTGATGAGGTGTTTAGAGGAGTTTTATGGGACGTGGTTATTCATCAAAGCCATCAAGGTAAAGGGCATGGGAAAATGATAGTAAAAACACTTTTAGATTCAAAAAAGATTAAGAACACCAAAAAAATATATTTAATGACTACAAACAAAAAATTATTTTATTCTCAAGTAGATTTTAAGGAGGTTATTTCACAGGATTTGTTAATTAGGGAAATTTAGAATCTTATCTAAAATAAAAGCTTCAAAAAGCTTTATTTAATTTTGAAAATAAATAATAAGAATTTTTCTTATGATCAAGCCACAAATATTGAATAGATCCACCTAATAAATGAGCCTAAAATTGGAACAGGACCAAATGTAGGACCACAAAAATCAAAGTAATCTCTATGTTCTTTAATCAAACCATCTTCTGAAAATATTAAACGTGTTGTACCTGGATATAAAAATTCTTTACCCATTATTTTTAAACCCATTGTCCATTCCACAAATCCACAATTTCCAGTAATTGATATTGCATGAGTTTCTAAATAAACATCATCGCATCTTTTAACGAGTTTTTCTTGCGCCTCTACATAAGAATCTAATCCCTTTTTTTCCTGAGTTGGATCAATAAACTTAACATTCTGATCATAAAATTGAGCCCATTTTTGTTTTGTCGGAGCATCTTCACCATAGGGTTTGGTAAATAGTGATTTTAGATCCTCTATAGAAATGGACTGAGACATCAGAAAACAATAATAGTAATAACTATTTTATAAAAAATATTTTCAAAAAAAGAAATTTTTGAATTTTTAAGCCCTAATAAATCTTTTGCTAATTCTTAGATATTTTTCGTTAATTATTCTTTAAATAAAAAATAAAATTTAAATAAGCGGATGAAGAGATTCGAACTCTCGACATTCTCCTTGGCAAGGAGATGCTCTACCACTGAGCTACATCCGCACATGTTTATCTTATCCTAAAGAAGGTTGCAAAAATGGAAAAACTTATTTTTTTTTTAAAACTAATTTAATTTTTTAACTAAAGATCCCATCTCAATTGCTTGAAGAGCATAGTTCCAACCAAAATTATTTTTTATACCAGCTCTTTCTAGGGCTTGTTGCATAGTATCAGTTGTTAAAACCCCGAAAATGATAGGAACATTGTAATCATAAGAGACTTTTGAAACCCCCTTACTTGACTCAGCTATTACAACATCATAATGTGAAGTTTCACCTCGAATCACTGCACCTAAAGCAATAACCACATCGTAACTAGATTTTGCTAAAAGTTTCTTAGCTGCAATTGGCAATTCAAAAGATCCAGGAACCCAAACTACATCAAGTTGTGAACTTGTTGCTGAGGTATCTATTCCATGCCTTTTCAAACAATCAAGACAACCAGATAATATTTTACTAGTAATCAAATCATTAAATCTTGCAACTACAATACCAACCCTCATGCCAGAGGCGTTTGTAAAAGAACCCTCAAAGATAGTCATTAAATTTTTCTTAGGAATATAACTAGACTCTCATGAAAAGGGATTAAGTTCAAACTAATGAAGAAACAATACCTGTAACAAAAACTAGAACCACCCAAACGGCAGCAATAGAATATATTTTCCTTCTACTCTCCCTTTGACCATCTTCTGTAGAAGGTTGAGTTACATATAAAACTGGAACTCCAACCACTGCTATTAAAGAAGCAAATAAAAGAGCATTTACAAAGAAAAAGTTAACTGCCTGCATGATACTGATTGAATTGAAAACATTATAAATACCATAATCTCATGAAAATGATTTTTTTTAGAGAAAATTTACATACTTTTAGCGAGTTATAAAATGCAAAAGATAAAAAACTCTCTAATATCTATTTAAGTCATTCATAAATATGCAAGAGGAAAAACTTATACAACAAAGTTTATTTATAGTAAAAAGTGAGAATAAGATTCCTCATAATACAAATCATATTTCTGAGGATTTATCATCTGAAAATTTAAAAAAAGATTCAATAAAAAGGCCAAGAAAAAGAAAAAAAGCTACAAACTTTATCAAAGAATTTAAAAACAAATTTAATGATAAAAAAAATAGTGATTGTATCAATGAGAAATCCTATAGTTATAAAACAGTCGATAAACAAAAATTAACTCCCATTCTTAGACACTATGTCCAACTAAAAGAAGAAAACAAAAATAGATTATTGTTGTATAGATTAGGTGACTTTTTTGAATGTTTTTTTGAAGATGCAGTTCTTATATCCAATCTTCTGGAGATAACATTAACTAGTAAAGACGCTGGTAAGGAAATTGGTAAGATTCCTATGGCTGGCGTACCGCATCATGCTTCAGAAAGATACTGCTCTGAATTAATTAAAAAAAATTATTCAGTTGTTATTTGTGACCAGTTAGAAAAGAGTTCAGGAAATTATGGAACACCTATCAAAAGAGGAATAACACGAATTATTACTCCTGGGACTGTAATAGAAGAAGGAATGTTAGTAGCAAAAAAGAATAACTGGATTACCTCAATTTATTTATCCAAAAACAACAATGACAATATTTGTGAATGGGGCGTTTCGAGAGCGGATGTCAGTACTGGAGAATTACTAACAAATGAGGGTAAAGACCTTTCAAAACTCTTTGACGCTATTGTTAAATTAGATTCATCAGAAGTAATAGTAGGAAGCAATGAAGAAAAATGTTTATTAGAAAGACAAAATAATAAGATAAATTATACCGTTACTCAAGAGACTTTTTTTGGGATTAATGAAGCGACTTCTACTATAAAAAATTATTTTAAAATTTCAAGTTTAGAAGGTCTAGGGCTAAAAAGTTTAAAAAATGCGACTAAGTCTCTTGGAGGGTTATTTAGTTATTTAGAAAAAATTAATCCTGCAAATTCAAATAGTGAATCCTCTCTAAAAATTTCTTTAGATTTTCCTCAGGTTGAATTCCCAAGAGATCATTTAATTATTGATTATCAAACTCAAAAAAATTTAGAAATTAAAAGTACTCAAAGAGAAAATAATTATTTTGGGTCACTACTTTGGAGTATAGATAGGACATATACATCAATGGGAGCAAGATGTTTAAGGAGATGGGTTGATTCTCCATTATTAAATATTGATGAGATTTATAAAAGGCAAAATGTAATTTCAAATTTCTTAGAATCAAAAAATTTAAGACTGGAAACTCAAAATATACTTAGAGCAATGGGCGATCTAGAAAGACTTGCAGGTAGAGCATGTGCAGGTCATGCAAGTCCTCGGGATTTAATTGCAATTTCAGAGGGTCTTAAAAAATTACCTAGATTAAAATCAGTTGTTGACCTATTTAAGTATGAGCTCCCACAATGGTTAAACCAATTAAAATATGTTGAAAAAGACCTTTTAGAATTATCAGAACAGATAAGTTTCAAACTAGTAGAAAATCCTCCTTTAAATACTAGTGAAGGTGGCTTGATTCATGATGGTGTTAATAACTTACTTGATGGCTTGAGAAATGTTATGGACGATTACTCAGAGTGGTTAAAAAAAGAGGAACTTAAAGAAAGAAAAGTCAGTAAAATATCAAATTTAAAAATCCAATTCCATAAAAACTTTGGATATTATATTTCAATTAACAAATCAAAGGTTAATCTAGCACCAAGTCATTGGATTAAAAGACAAACTCTTACTAACGAAGAAAGATACGTTACGACAGATATTAAGAATAAGGAGAATAAGATATTTCAAGTTAAAAATCGCGCAGCGTCAAAAGAATATGAAATTTTCTGCGAAATTAGGAATTTAGTTGCTGCAAAAACTCAAAAAATTAGATCCATCTCAAAATCAATTGCTAGTTTAGATGCTCTACTCGGGTTAGCAATTGCATCACTAGAAAATAATTTTATAAAGCCTAAGCTTTGGGCTATTCATGATTCCAAAAATGAAAAAAATACAAAAATTATTGCAGGAAGAAATCCAATTGTTGAGCAATTACTAAGTGAAAAAAGTTTTATTTCAAATGATTTGTTGTTTGATAAAAACCAAAAATTATTAATATTAACTGGTCCAAATGCAAGTGGGAAGAGTTGCTACATTAGGCAAATTGGATTAATACAAATATTGGCGCAGATCGGTAGTTTTATTCCTGCTGATAAAGCAGAAATAAAAATTGCAGACAGAATTTTTACAAGGATTGGCGCAGTTGATGACCAGTCATCTGGACAATCCACTTTTATGGTTGAGATGTCTGAAACTGCATCAATTTTAAATCAAGCAACATCAAACTCCCTAGTATTACTTGATGAAATAGGTAGAGGTACTTCAACCTTTGATGGACTTTCTTTAGCATGGTCAATAAGTGATTATCTAGCGAAAGAAATTCAATGTAATACCATTTTTGCCACACACTATCATGAACTTAATTATCTTAAAAATTCAAATGAGAACGTAGAAAATTTTCAAGTTTTAGTTGAACAAAAAAATGGGCATCTACTTTTTTGTCACAAAATTAAAAAAGGAGGTTCTACTAAAAGTTACGGAATAGAGGCTGCTAAACTAGCAGGAGTTCCTTCAACAGTTATAGATCAAGCAAACTTAGTTCTAAATTATTTGGAAAAGAAAAATAATTTTAATACTCAAATAAAGGTCTAATAAATTGACTCTCTAAGTAATGCATTAACGGCTGCTGCTGCCATTGCTGCTCCACCCCTAGTCGAATTAATTACAATATTTGGATAATTTGTATCAAGTAATTTTTTTTTACTTTGCTTAACCCCAATAAATCCAACTGGCATTCCTACGATTAAACTAGGTATGCCCTTTGAATTTTTTAAAATATCAATTAAATTTACCAAGGCTGTTGGAGAACTTCCGATAACAACGATTGGGGATTGATTTTTAAGATTTTTTTGTGACAATTCAAGCCATCCTTTTTCAATCCCATATGCAGTTTTAGTTAAATTTGATGAAACATTATCATCTAACCATTTCTTTGATGAGTATACTTTATTTCCATTTGTATTTTCAGCCATAGATTGTATAGCTGCTGCTGCCATATCAGTATCGGTTAATATTGGTGCACCTTCTCTTAATGATTTGATAGCGTTTTCACATGCACCATCACTAAACTCTAAAAGTTTCTGAATATTAAAATCACCTGAAGTATGGATCAATCTTTCTAAAACTTTATTTTCTAAATAATTAAATTTATTTTTAGTTAACTTAGATCTAATGAATCTAATACTCTCTAAAAAAATAGGATGATCTTTTATCATTAAATTCTATTTAACTCAAAATTAAGCATAATTATAATAAGCTTTTTCTTAAAACAATATGCCAATAAAAATATTATGGGGAAATGATTTAAATACATGTAATAACTTTATTCAGGAATTAATTGAGAAAAAAGTATCTAAAGACTGGCAAGAAATAAATGTAAGCAACTTTAATGGTGAAGAAGATAATCAAGTTCTTCGAGCATTTGATGAAAGCCTTACACCTCCATTTGGAGATGGGTCGAGAATTATAATTTTAAAAAATAATCCAATATTTTCAGTAAAAAATGAAGTACTAATAAATAAATTTCAAAAAATTTATCAAAATATCCCAAACAACACCTTGTTAATTTTACAGAATATAAAAAAACCTGATTCCAGGCTAAAAAGTACTAAATTCATCCAAAAATTAATTAAACAAAATTTAGTCATTGAAAAATCATTTTCACTCCCTGATATTTGGGATTATGAAGGTCAAAAAAGATTCATAGAATCGGCTGCTAAAAAAATGAATTTAATACTTGATAATGGATCAGCCGAATTAATAATTAATTCAGTTGGCAATGATAGTTACAAGTTGCTGAACGAATTAGAAAAAGCAAAGATATATTTGTCTTCAATTGAAAATAATAACCAAAAACTTATTTTAAAAAGTGACGATATAAAAAAAATCTTTAATGATCATCAATCAAACATTTTTAAAATAATAGATTATCTCTTAGAAAAAAATATTGCAAAAAGTTTGCATGAAATATATCGCTTAATACAAAAAGGGGAACCACCTTTAAGACTAAACGCAGGATTAATTTCTCAAGTCAGGACTCATACTATTGTTAAATTAATAGGTTATTCCGGCGAGCATGATTTAGGACAAATTTGTAAAATTGCAAATATATCAAATCCAAAAAGAATTTTTTTTATTAAACAAAAAATTAATAATACTTCCTCATATTTCTTAATTAAGTTAATGAGTAAATTATTAAATATTGAATTTTTACTAAAAAAAGGAAATAATCCAATTAGTGTTTTCACGGAAAATCTAGTTAACTTAGTTTAATGAAGTTTTAAGTTTGATAATTTTTATTATTATTTGGATATGGCTTTACTAATCAAAAAATTTGGGGGAACTTCGGTAGGGGATACAAACAAAATTCAGGCTATTGCACAAAGTATTTGTGAAAGCAAAGAAGCTGGGAACGATATTGTTGTTGTGGTATCAGCAATGGGGGACTCTACAGATAAGTTAAATAATTTAGCATCTTCAATAAGTCAAAATCCAAATAGCAGAGAGTTAGATATGCTCCTCTCAACAGGAGAGCAAATAACTATTGCTCTTCTTGCTATGTCATTAAATGAACATGGCATACCTGCACTTTCCATGACTGGAAGTCAAGTTGGAATCGTAACTGAATCAATTCATGGTAAAGCAAGAATTCTCGATATCAAGACAGATCGAATAAAAAGCTATATAGAACAAGGCTATGTGGTAGTGGTCGCTGGATTTCAAGGTTCAACACTTAGTCACACTGGATCAATGGAAATAACAACTTTAGGTAGAGGAGGTTCAGATACTTCAGCTGTAGCTTTATCAACTGCACTTGGAGCAGAAACTTGCGAAATATATACTGATGTGCCAGGAGTACTTACCACTGATCCAAGAATAGTACCTAATGCGAAACTTCTAGATAATATAAGTTGTGAAGAAATGCTAGAACTAGCAAGTGTTGGAGCTTCAGTGCTGCATCCAAGAGCGGTAGAAATAGCTCGCAATTATGGAATCAAATTATATGTAAAATCAAGTCAAAACTATTCAAATGGTACTCTTTTACATAGCCAAATTAAACCACTAAAACTTAAAAGAGGCCGCCTAGAACTAACAAAGACAGTCAACAGTCTAGAGGTTTTAGAAAAACAGGCAGTCTTTAATATTTCAAATCTTCCAGATAGACCAGGAATCGCAGCTCAAATCTTTGAAAGTTTGTCTAAAGATGGCATTAATGTTGATTTAATAATTCAAGCTACCCATGATGGAAATAATAACGATATTGCATTTACAGTAAATGAAATTGAGATAACCAAATCAATTGAACAATGTAAGCTCATAACAAATGAATTAGGTGGTGAATATGAGTTTAAAACTAATATGACAAAATTAAGTATTCAGGGTGCAGGAATAATGGGAAGGCCTAGTGTTTCGGCTGATTTATTTGACACTCTATCTCAAGCCAATATCAATGTAAGGTTAATAGCAACTAGCGAAATAAAAGTGAGCTGTATAGTTGAGATAAATAATATTTCAAAAGCTATTAGATTCATTGGGGATAAATTCAAGTTATCTGACTCACAAATTTTTGTTAACCCAACATACAAAAAGCAGGATCAACCAGAGGTTAGAGGAATTGCACTAGATAAAAATCAGGTTCAAGTAAGTTTTAGAAAGCTCCCTGATAAACCAGGTGTAGCAGCATCAATATGTTTAGCTCTTGCAGAGAATAATTTAATATTTGACACAATTGTTCAATCTGCAAGAGAAAGATCTCTTAAAACCAAAGACATAAGCTTTACTATGAACAAACAAGATAGAGAAAAAGCAAATAAAGTATTTAATAATTTGACTAAAAAACTACCAGGATCATTTATTGAAGACGGTCCTTCAATAGCAAAAGTAAGTGCAGTTGGTGCTGGTATGCCTTTTAATGTTGGAACAGCCGGAAAAATATTTAGAGCTCTCGCAAATGAAAAAATAAATATTGAAATGATAGCTACGAGTGAAATTAGAACATCTTGTATCGTGTTAGAAAAGGATTGTGATAGAGCAGTAAACGCGATTCACAATTATTTCGAATTAGAGAAATAAGTTCTTTTTAGTTATTTCTTGCCAATTTTTGTCTTAATTTTTTGATTCTATCCCTCAAATTCGCTGCTTCCTCAAAATTTAACTCTTTTGCAGCGTCTTTCATTTTAATTTCTAACTTTTCTATTAAGTTAGGTAATTCTTCGAGCAAACATTGATTATCGCTAGAATTGAGAATTGCGTCAGTTTTGTTATTAACTATATTTATTAAATCTTTAGATAAACCACCGTTATCTAATTTTCTGGAAAGTTCTAGAAAAGATAATATTGAATTTTCTATTTTTTTGCCTGCAGGTTTTGGCGTAATACCATTGATCTCGTTATATTTTTTTTGAATAGTTCTTCTTCTATCAGTTTCAGATATTGCCCTTTTCATTGAATCTGTGAAGTTATCTGCATAAAGCAAAGCAACACCTTCAACATGTCTAGCAGCTCTTCCTATTGTTTGAATCAGTGACCTTTCTGCCCTCAAAAAACCTTCCTTATCAGCATCTAAAATGGCCACTAACGATACTTCAGGAAGATCTAATCCCTCTCTCAATAAATTAACTCCTACCAAAACATCATATTCTCCTATTCTAAGGTCTTGAATAATTTCAATTCTTTCAATTGAATGGATTTCAGAATGCAAATATCTAACTCTTACTTTATTTTCAGATAAAAAATCAGTTAGATCTTCAGCCATTCTCTTAGTAAGTGTTGTCACTAGCACTCTTTGATTCTTTTCAGCTCTAATTCTTATTTCCGATAACAGATCCTCTATTTGACCCTCACTAGGTCTTACATCGATTACAGGGTCTAATACCCCAGTTGGTCTAATAACTTGCTCAATAAATTCACCATCACATTGATCTAATTCCCATTGGCCGGGAGTTGCACTTATAAATAATGTCTGTTTTGATTTTTCCCAAAATTCTTCACATTTTAAAGGTCTATTATCTGCAGCACTGGGCAATCTAAAGCCATGATCTATTAAAACTTTTTTTCTAGATTGATCACCGTTGTACATCGCATGAAGTTGAGGACATGTTACATGACTCTCATCAACTACCAACAACCAATCTTTGGGAAAGTAATCTATTAAGCATTCTGGCGGTGTACCTTCCTCCCTGCCTGATAAATGACGAGCATAATTCTCAACTCCATTACAATAACCAACCTCTTTAAGCATTTCTAAATCATATTTTGTGCGTTGTTCTAGACGTTGAGCCTCTAACAATTTTCCTTGGTATGTAAATTTATCGAGTTGAGTTTTTAATTCACTTCTAATTGCGCTTATTGCACTCTCAAGTCTCTCTTTTGGAGTTACAAAATGCTTCGCAGGGTAAACGCTAACTTGTTCTAAACTTTCAAGTATTTCTCCAGTAGTAGGGTCAACATATCTAATAGCCTCGACTTCCTCACCAAATAATTCGATTCTTATTATTCTATCTTCATAAGCTGGGCCGATTTCTAAAACATCACCTTTAATTCTGAATCTACCTCTAGTAATTTCAATGTCATTTCTAGTGTATTGATTTTCAACAAGAGACCTCAAATAAGAACGTAAATTTATTAATTTTCCAACTTCAAATTTAACTGCAGCTTTTAAATACTCACTCGGTATACCAAGACCATAAATACAACTTATTGAGGCTACAACAATTACATCTTTTCTTTCAAATAATGAGCGTGTAGCAGAATGCCTAAGCATATCTATTTCTTCATTAATTGATGCAGTTTTGGCTATATACGTATCGCTTACTGGTACATAAGCTTCAGGTTGATAATAATCATAGTAAGAAATGAAGTACTCAACAGCATTTTTTGGGAAAAATTCCCTTAATTCATTACATAGCTGGGCAGCTAGCGTTTTGTTGTGGGCTAATACAAGCGCAGGTCTTCCTGTTTGTTGTATTACATTCGCAATGGTAAATGTTTTACCAGTTCCAGTAGCTCCTAAAAGAGTCTGAAACTCTTTTCCGCTATTTACTCCTCTAACTAATTTTTTGATAGCATTTGGTTGATCTCCATTTGGTTCATAAGGAGCTTGAAGCTTATAGTTATTCATCAAGCTAGTAGCTATAGGATATTGCTATATTAAGAAATTTTTTCTCCAATTATTGAATTTTTCAAAGATTCTTTTAAGCCCCTGACAACGGCAATCATTGATATTAAATCATCTAATTTATTAACTGCAGATCCAACGCCAACTGCTGAGGCTCCAGAGGATATTGCAAGTGGACAAGTTACTTGACTTAATCCAGAAGCACTCATAATTGGTATATTCAGAGATTGTTTCTTAAATTCTTGATGAATAGCATATGTGGCTGCAAGAGTTGGTACTGATTTTTCAAAAAAGCCTTGAATTCCTGGAGAGTAAGGAGTAGAACTGGTGCCACCTTCTGTTTGAATAATATCAACACCTTCTTCCACTAGCTTTACTGCAAGATCAACTTGTTTATCAATAGGCATAGTATGAGGAACAGTTACTGATAAAGGAATATTAGGCAATAAATCCCTCGTCTCTTTTGTAATGTTTAAAACTTTTTCATCTGAAAAATTAATGCCTTTTTCATAAAAAGTATCGTAATTTCCTATCTCAATTAATGATGCTCCTGCTTTTACAGAATCTTGAAAAGATCGAGGCACTACTGAACTAACACACACGGGTAGTGTTGTATTCTCAAGTACTAAATCAACAAGTTCAGGTTTACAAGCAATATCAACAAAATCTGCACCTCCTAATGAAGCAGCATCAACAATTCTTTTCACAGATTGAACATCGAAATTATTCAATCCTGAAATAACTTTGAGTAAAGATTTGCTTCTTAACTCTTTTTTAATTGTTTGTGGCAAAAGATTAATCAGACTCATTTATTTAATGAATTTATAACCCGATTGTGACATTGTTTTAGTAAAACAGTGCATTTTTTAAAAAATATTATCTGAGCAACACAAAATGTCTGATAAAAAATTAACTCAGAAAAATTGGTCATCATGGCATCATAAGCTTCATAGGGAAATTCTTACCAAAAAAATATTAATTCCCAAAGGATCGAATATTTTAATCAGTGTTTCTGGGGGACAAGACTCAATGGCCTTATTAACCCTATTTAATGACCTAAAAAAAATACATAATTGGTCTATTAGTGTTTGGCATGGTGATCATCAGTGGCACGAAAAATCCTCACTATATGCTCTTGAATTAAAAAGTTATTGCGAAGATAAAAATATTTCATTCTCCTTTGATAAAGCAAATAAAGAAAATATTTCTTCAGAAGAGAAAGCACGAAAATGGAGATATAAAAAATTATGTGAAAGAGCAAAAACTTTATTAAATAAAAACCAGCAAAAAAATAATATTTATTTGTTAACTGGTCACACAAGTAGTGATAACGCAGAAACATTTATCCTCAATTTATCAAGAGGGAGCAATTTTGCCGGTCTGAGTAATATTGAGAGCAAAAGATTACTAGAAAATCAAATTTTTTTAATAAGACCTATATTAATTTTCAGTAGAGAAGATACAAAACAATTTTGTAATGATATGCAAATCCCAGTCTGGGAAGATCCTACAAATTCAGATCTTAAATTAAAAAGAAATTTAGTAAGAAAAAAAATTATTCCTACCTTAGAGTTTATCTATCCTGGTTGTTCTGAAAGGATAAATGATTTTTCCCAAAAAATGAGTAACTATAATAATGAACGTAATGATCTTGGTGAACTAGCATACCTATATTGTAAAGATGTAAAAGGTATCAACAGGAATCTATTAAATAGTATGTGTATTGAAGCCAGGTGCACAATCCTAAATAGATTTTTAAAAGAAATATCAGCAAAGCAATGTAGTTCTAAAAATCTGACAAAATTAGCTACTTCAATTTATGAAAATAGTAAAGGTCAAATTAACTTACAAGAGTTTTTAAAAATTGTTTGGAATAAAAACTATATAAATTCTGAAAAAAGTTAAGATGTGACAGCAGATCTTCTTCTTCTTGTCCTGCCTTCAAATGAATCTTCTGAAGCAGTCTCAGCTGATGGATTCTGTGAAACTTTTGGATTTTTTTGGATATTGTGAGGGTTATTTGAACTATTCGGATGATTATTATTTGATTTCTTATAAAAATTATTATTATTTCTATTTCTATTAGAAAAATTTTGCTCTTCGGTAATCTTTGGAATATAAGCACGAGTTCCACTTGGAGCAGGTTGAACTAAACACAAAATAAGTGGTTCAACTTGTAATTCCCTTCTCATTCTTCTACTTAAACCATTTTCAATTTCTCTTTGTACCCCAATCCAATCGACCTCAAAATTATTTGGGCCGGTTTGTCTAGATAATTGCTTCCATCTATTTTCTAAAACCCAACTAATTTCCCTTTCAGTCCACATAGACATTTTTCTAGGTTCCGCCGTAGTTACTACTCCTCTTAAATTAACTCTTGGAGGAGCAACCATTTTCCCATCTGTGCTAATTGGAGCTAGAACAGTGACAACTCCATCGCCAGCTAATTGTTGTCTTTCTTTTAGGACTCTCGCATCTACAATTCCATTACGGGAATTATCTAGCAATTCAATGCCTGCTTTTACAGGATCTCCCTTATTAATGGAATCAGAGGTAAGTTCAACAACATCCCCATTCTCAATAATTAAAATATTATCCTTTGGAACTCCCATTGTTTGAGCACTTTTACTATGACAAACAAGCATTCTGTGTTCACCATGAACCGGCACAAAAAACTTTGGTTTAGCCAAAGCTAGCATTAATTTCTGATCTTCTTGAAATCCATGACCAGATACATGAATATTCTCTCCTTTTCCGTAAATAACTTTAGCTCCCAATTTCATCAATCTATCAATTGTATTAACAACACCAATAGTATTGCCTGGTATTGGACTAGCTGAAAATATAACTGTATCTGTGGTTTTTAGACGAACATGTTGATGTTCACCCCTAGAAATTCTACTTAGAGCAGCTAAAGGTTCACCCTGACTACCTGTCATTAGCAATAAAGTTTCTCTATCAGGTAAATCTCTTATTTGTTTAATTGGAACAAACAAATCATCTGGACATTTCATATAACCTATTTCTCTAGCTTTAGCAATTACATTTATCATCGATCTACCTAACAACCCAACTTTCCTTCCATGTTTCATGGCTAACTCTAAGATCATTGTGACTCTATGAACAGAACTAGCAAAAGTAGTAAGAATAACTCGTTCTTTTGCTTCCGCAATATGTTTTTCTAAAGAGGGATAGATAGTCTTCTCAGAAGGGCAGAAACCTGGAACTTCGGCATTAGTAGAGTCACTGAACATGCATAAAACGCCCTTCTCTCCGTAATGCACAATTCTTTCAATATCAAATTGCTCTCCATCCACTGGCATATGATCAAACTTAAAATCTCCCGTGAAAATAATTGTGCCAACAGGTGTTGTAACTGCCAAAGAAAAACTATCGCAAATAGAATGGGTATTTCGAATGAATTCAACAGAAAAATGTTGTCCTACTTTTACAACATCTCTTGGATTTACCGTCTGTATAGTTGTTCTATCAGATACCCCTGCTTCCTCCATTTTTCCTCTAAGCATTGACATTGCCAGTCTTGGACCATAAATGATGGGAATATTAAAATGCTTTAGATGATGAGAAATACCTCCAATATGATCTTCATGTCCGTGAGTGACAATCATTCCTTTTATTCTTTTTTGATTTTCTTTTAAAAAAGTTGTATCTGGCATAACAACATTTACGCCATGCATACCATCAGATGGGAAAGCAAGGCCTGCATCAACAAGCATCAATTCATCACCATATTCAAAAACGCAAGTGTTCTTGCCTATTTCATGTAGTCCTCCAAGAGGTATTACTCGTAAAGTTGGCGTATTACTTTTAGATCTAGATGAATTATCAGTAGATCTATTTACAGTTGAATGTGTACTGGAT
This sequence comes from Prochlorococcus sp. AG-449-P16, assembly GCA_003212175.1. Lineage (GTDB taxonomy): Bacteria > Cyanobacteriota > Cyanobacteriia > PCC-6307 > Cyanobiaceae > Prochlorococcus_A. Next base: position 6,913 of record QCQN01000001.1, on the reverse strand, counting down.
TGCATAATTTTGAAATTTATGAAGGCCTGCTTGTAATCAAATAAGGTTTATTTAAATTTAATTATCAAGTTAAATATAATCCCTATTATAGGGATTTCAGGATAATTGAGAGTTGTTTTCTCATGTCAGTAGTTAATGGAGATAATGGACTCCTCGGGTTACCTACATCCCAACCAGAAAGCTCTAATGCAGCTTTGACGGGAATAGGGTTTGTTGTCATAAAAAGTGCTTTGAAAAGTGGTTGTAACCTTTCATGAATAATTAGAGCATTAGACATATCTCCCTTAAGAAATAATTCAATCATCTCTCGTAATTGCAAACCAACTAAATGACTCGCTACACTTACAACACCAACAGCTCCAACGGACAACATAGGTAGCAATAAAGAATCATCGCCACTATATACTGACAGATCCGATCCACAAGCAGATCTCAACTCTGTTACTTCCTCTATTCTACCGCTTGCTGCTTTGATACTGAGAATATTTGAAAATTTCATAAGTTTTTTTACAGTTTTTGATAATAAATTACACCCTGTCCTTCCTGGTATGTTGTAAAGCATTAAGGGTAAATCCTTTGCCGCATTAGCTACAGAACTAAAATGATTATAAAGTCCTTCTTGAGGAGGTTTGTTGTAATAAGGAACAACCACTAAGGCACCATCTGCTCCAAATTGATATGCTTTTCTAGTCGCATCAACTGCTTCACTTGTGCAGTTGCTTCCCGTTCCAACAATAACTTTACAAGTAGAGTCTAAAGATCCTTTTACTGCAACAAACAAATCATGTTGTTCATCCCATGAGAGAGTCGGAGATTCTCCAGTTGTGCCACAAAGAACAATTCCATCGGAACCATTTTCAAAAAGATAATTTGAAAGCTTTATTGCTAAATCATAATCAACTTCGCCTTGATTATTAAATGGTGTGACCATAGCTGTTAAAACTCTTCCAAATAATGGATTAGATAATTTAGTCCCTTTGGTAGTCATTTTCTTGGAATTAATAATTCAGCTATTTGCACAGCATTAAGAGCTGCTCCTTTCCTTATCTGATCTCCACATAACCATAATTCTAATCCATTAGGATTACTAATATCAGTTCTTAATCTTCCAACTGCAATATTATCCTTGCCCATTACATCAGATGGCATAGGAAATCTATTTTTTTCGTAATCTTCTAATATTTCAATACCATTAGAATTTTTTAACTGTTCAAGGGCATCTTTTGGTTCAATAACATTTTCAAATTCAATATTGACTGATTCAGAATGTGCTCGCAAAATTGGAACTCTTACACATGTCGCAGAGATTTTTAGATTAGGTATATTTAATATTTTGCGAGTTTCATTGACCATTTTCATTTCCTCTTCGCAGTATTTATTTGAAAGCATATTTGAATTATGCAAGAACAAATTAAATGCTAACGAGTGGGGCAAAACTTCACTTTTTTGTGGATCTCCTTTCAAAAATTTTTCAGTCAAGAACTTCAACTCTTCCATTGCTCTTTGGCCCGCTCCACTTACAGATTGATATGTTGAGACAATTAGTCTTTTAATGGGAGAAATTTTATTTAAAGGGGCCAAAGCTAAAGTCAGCAATATTGTTGTGCAATTTGGGTTAGCAATAATGCCATCGTGATTAAAAGCATCATCAGCATTAACTTCAGGAACTACAAGAGGAACATTATTTTCTAATCTAAATGCACTTGAATTATCAATCAAAATTGCATTTTGTTCTTGAATCGTGGGTAACCATTTTTTGGAAATAGAGCCTCCAGCAGATGCAAAAACTAAATCAGCATCAAAAAATTCATGCTCAGTTGCTTTTTTAGTAACAATTTCTTTCTCTTTCCAGTTAATTATCGTACCTTCTGATCTCTCTGAAGACAGAAGCACTAATTCCGAAATAGGAAAATCTCTTTCACTAAGTATCTTAATTAATTCTGAACCAACAGCGCCTGACGAACCTAAAATAACTACTTTTAGGGGCCTATTAGGCAAGAATAGTGATTTACTCGCCACAGAAATGTTAAATTATGAAATTGAATATTTTTCTTACTGTATCAAAAAAATTTACTTTCAAGTTAATCACTTAATGTGGAATAATTAAGTTTCTGCTTATTGTAATAATTTAAAAACTAAAAACATGTCACAAAAAGGATTAATAGTAAAAACGACCTCACTTCCTCAAAGTAGAATTGCACTTGAATTAGAAATACCATCTGATACATGCAAGTCATACGTCAACGAAACAATAAATTCAATCTGTCGTTCAGCTAAAATTCCAGGATTTAGAAGTGGGAAAATTCCAAAGCAAGTTTTAATACAACGAATCGGCATTTTACAATTACATGCCTCAGCCCTTGAAAAAATAATTGACAAGTCATGGAATGAAGCTTTGAAAATAGAATCTATTGAACCTCTTAGTGAACCAGAATTAGTTGATGGATTTGAAACACTGCTTAAAAGTTTTAGTCCGGAAAAGCCATTAAAAATTACCCTTCAAACTGATATTGCTCCAAAATTAAAACTAAAAAAAACAAAAGGATTATCCGTAGAAATTGCAAAATCTAAATTTGACCCTAAATCCATAGACGAAGCATTAGAAAAATCAAGAAATCAATTAGCAAATATAGTACCTGTTGATAACAGGCCTGCAAAAATTGGAGACATCGCGGTCATAAGTTTTAAAGGTATTTATAAGGACTCAAAAAAAGATATTGATGGAGGATCTTCTGAATCAATGGACCTTGAATTAGAAAAAAATAAAATGATCCCAGGTTTTGTTGAAGGTATAGTAGGGATGAATATTGACGATACAAAGAAACTCAACCTTAAGTTCCCTGATGACTACTCACATGAAGACTCAAAAGGTAAAGAAGCAATTTTTGAAGTTACTTTAAAGGATTTAAAAGAGAAAGAATTACCAGAACTTAATGATGATTTTGCGAAACAATCTGGCAACAAAAATTCATTAAAAGAATTAAAAAAAGATATTGAAACGCAATTAAGAGAGCAATTTGACAATACTCAAAAAAATATAAGAACTGAAGCACTGATGGAAGCATTAGCAAAAGAATTAGATGCTGAAATTCCTAAATCAATGATTGATCTTGAAGTTAGAAATAACATTGAGGAGACAGCACAAAGATTCGCTCAACAAGGAATGGATATTAAATCTACTTTTACTCCGGAATTAGTTAAATCATTAGCAGAATCAACACGTCCCCAAGCCGAAAAAAATGTAAAGAGAAATCTTGCTTTAAAAGCACTATCAAACTCTGAAAATATCAAAGTCGAAAACAAAGAAATCGAAGAAAAAATGAGAGAATTTGAGAATGAAATTTCTAAGTCTCCAAAACAAATTGATATTCAAAAATTAAAAAATGTAATTCGTAATGACTTACTCAAGGATAAATTAATAATTTGGCTTGAAGAGAACTCGGAAATTAAAGAAACAAATTCCACAAAAACTGAAAAAAAATCTACTAAAACTGCAAAAAAATCTGCCAAGACTAAAAGTCCCTCTAAAGTAGTAAGTAAGTCTCAAAAGAAAAAATAAAAAAATAATTTATAAAAAATTTAACTAATTATTAAAAAAACTCTTAAATTAGTAATAGCGAACAGGCAATTTAGTGAAATCTGAACAAAACCATTTAATTTCAAGCTCAATTTACGTTAATAAAAACTTTTCCACTAATAATTCAGCCTTACCAACTGTCATAGAACAATCAGGAAGAGGAGAAAGAGCTTTTGATATTTATTCAAGATTATTAAGGGAAAGAATAATATTTTTAGGAACCGGTATAAATGACCAGGTATCAGATTCCCTAGTAGCCCAATTACTATTTTTAGAAGCGGAAGATCCTGAAAAAGATATACAAATCTACATCAACTCCCCAGGAGGCTCTGTTACTGCAGGAATGGCTATTTACGATACAATACAGCAAATCTCTCCAGATGTAGTCACAATCTGTTTTGGTGTTGCAGCAAGTATGGGCGCCTTCTTACTTTCTGGTGGAACAAAAGGCAAAAGATTAGCACTCCCTAATTCAAGAATTATGATTCATCAACCCCTTGGAGGTGCACAAGGCCAAGCAGTTGAAATTGAAATACAAGCAAAAGAAATACTATTTCTCAAAAAAACTTTAAATTCTCTTTTATCAGAACATACTGGTCAACCTCTAGAAAAAATTGTTGAAGATACTGAAAGAGATTACTTTCTATCACCCGATGAAGCAGTCGATTATGGGTTAATAGATAAGGTAATTAAAAATGACAAGTAAATTAATATCTTAAAAAAATGATGACGAATCGTGTTTTATGAGCAATCCTAGTATGTAAGGAATAATTTACCTTTATTTTTAATAACTTTGATAATCGATGGCTAAATTTGACGCCCATCTAAAATGTTCATTTTGTGGTAAATCACAAGATCAGGTCAGGAAACTAATAGCCGGACCAGGAGTTTACATTTGTGATGAATGCATTGATCTTTGTAATGAAATCCTTGACGAAGAGCTAATTGATTCTCAAACAAAACTCAACAATTCTCAACATGTTAAGAAAAAATTAACTCCTAACAACACTGATAAATCCATTCCATTAGAATTAACAACTATCCCTAAACCACTAGAAATAAAAAGTTTTCTAGATAACCAAGTGGTTGGACAAGATGCTGCAAAAAAAATATTATCAGTAGCTGTTTATAATCATTACAAAAGATTAGCTTGGAGAATAAAAGAAGAGAATAAAGAAAATAATTCTAACGAAGGTAAAGGAACTAAACTTCAGAAATCAAATATTTTGCTTATTGGTCCAACTGGTAGTGGGAAAACATTATTAGCCCAAACTCTGGCTGAATTTCTAGATGTTCCATTTGCAGTAGCGGACGCAACAACTCTCACTGAAGCTGGATATGTTGGAGAAGATGTAGAGAATATCCTTTTAAGACTTCTACAAAAAGCTGAGATGAATGTTGATTTGGCTCAAAGAGGAATTATCTATATTGATGAAATCGATAAAATAGCGAGAAAAAGTGAAAACCCATCTATTACTAGAGATGTGTCTGGTGAAGGAGTACAACAAGCATTGCTCAAAATGCTAGAGGGTACTATTGCCAATGTGCCTCCACAAGGAGGAAGAAAACATCCCTACCACGACTGCATTCAAATTGATACAAGTCAAATTTTATTTATATGTGGAGGTGCATTCATAGGACTAGAAGATATTGTGCAAAAAAGATTAGGTAAACATTCCATAGGATTTACTACAACCTCTGATCAAACGAATATTCATTCGAAAAAATCGATTGAGTCAAGAGATGCACTCAAAAATTTAGAATTAGACGATTTAGTTAAATATGGACTAATACCTGAATTCATAGGGAGAATTCCTGTATGCGCAGTTTTGGATCATCTTACAAAAGAAACACTCGAATCAATCCTGACAGAGCCAAGAGATGCACTAATTAAGCAATTTACAACTCTTTTAGGTATGGATAATGTTGAACTAAAATTTGAACCTGAATCTGTTGAAGCAATTGCGAAAGAAGCCTTTAATAGGAAAACTGGTGCTAGAGCCCTAAGATCAATAATTGAAGAATTAATGCTTGATGTAATGTATACTCTTCCATCCCAAGAGGAAATTAAAGAGTTCACCATTACAAAAAAAATGGTTGAAAATCTGTTTTTCTCAAAAATTGTTAAACTTCCTGCAGGGTCAAATAGAGTTATTAAGGAATCTGCCTAAAAATTAAGATTAAAATTCCAGAATTCAATTTCAATTTTTTTATATTTAAAAGTAATAAATGTCATATACTCATAAGCCTTTTCATCAAAAATATAGACCGAATAAACTGGATGAGTTAGTTGGGCAAGACTTTATATCTATAACACTTAAACAAGCTTTGATATCTAAAAAAATTGCTCCTGCTTACCTTTTTAATGGACCTCGTGGAACAGGTAAAACATCAAGTGCAAGAATTTTTGCGAAATCATTAAATTGCTTATCTTCTGCACAACCTACTCCTAAACCATGTGGAAATTGCGAATTATGTAGACAAATATCAGACGGAAACGCTCTTGACATTATAGAGATAGACGCAGCTTCTAATACTGGGGTTGAAAATATAAGAGAAATTATCGATAGGGCAAGATTTTCCCCTACTCAAGCGAGATGGAAAGTATATGTGATTGATGAATGCCATATGCTCTCAACCGCTGCATCTAATGCTTTACTGAAAACTATTGAAGAACCTCCTGCTAACGTAGTTTTTATCCTTGCTACTACAAATCCTGAAAGAGTTTTAAATACTATACAAAGCAGATGCCAAAAGTTCGATTTTAAAAGGATAAATTCTAATGCAATTTTTGAACATCTTTCCAAAATAGCCAAAAAAGAATCAATAAAATTTGAAGATCAGGCTCTTAAACTTATTGCCAAAAGATGTAATGGTGGAATGCGCGATGCTCAAAGTTTACTGGAACAACTAAGCCTTATTCCCGATGGGATAAACACTAAAAATGTTCAGAACCTACTTGGTGAAGTGTCAGAAACTGAATTGATCAGCTTAATTAATTCGCTAATCGATAATAAACCAGAGTCTTTGTTATTTAATTGCAATAAACTATACGATGCAGGTAATGAGCCGCATGAAATTTTGATTGGCCTATTAAATATCACGCGGGATCTTTTACTTATAACACTAAACGGAAATTATTCTGATATTTTCTATACATCTACAGATTTTCAAGTTGAATTAAACAAATTTTCAAGTAGAGTAAATAAATCAAAAATTTTAGAGTGGCATGATAAATTAAAAAACGTTGATTATCAAATTAGAACATGTGATAATCCTCGTCTATGGTTAGAAATACATTTAACAAGTCTTCTTGAAAAAACTGAAATCATAGAC